>NZ_BAAAQA010000003.1:180892-243867 GCF_039531425.1 Kocuria atrinae | reverse complement strand
GAGCAGCCTGCTCGAGCATTGACATCAATTTCCAGATAGAAATCCCTCTACAAAACTCGGGGCTTGACAACCCGGACCCTTATTTGGGGGTCCGGGTTTTTTGCTGTCCGGATGGTGGTCTTGGGGGGCGTCCGATGGGTTGGTTGAACCGTCCTGGGTTTTGTTCCGGCCCATCATTGAGAGGATTGGACAAATGCCTCAGAAGCATTGAGAGGCGTCCCCTGCCCGTGTAGAACGGATGGTCCTTGATCGGCTTGAGCACGATGATGTTCCTAGTCGGTATGTGGTGATCACGACAACCGCCCGCGAGGTTGAACATTGCGGTAGAGACCCTGCGACGATGGGTCGAACAAGCAGAGATCAACGCGGGTAAATCCCCGGGGGGTCTCCAGCGACGCCCACGCCGGAATCCGCCGATTCTGACGAGAGACCTCGTCAACTGCGGCGGGCCAAAGCCACCGGCCACAGGGGTGCGATCACTATCTTGATCAACGAGCCGTTGCAGCAGATGGACTCGTAACAACCGGACCGCAGCCTCCAGTCCAGTTCGCTCGTGCGACGCTCGGCATGCTCGAACTCATGTCCGATAAAGTGCTCGAAGCTTACGAAGCCCTGTTCCACCGAGGTGATCCGTCAGCATTCCCGGTGCTGATGTCCATCTAAACTCGGAGCGATCCCGCCGCTCAAATCTCAGAGGACCCCATGGCCCAGCACCGCATCTACACCACCAGCTTCGCCAGCGTATACCCGCACTACGTCACCAAGGCGGAGCGCAAGAACCGCACTAAAGCGGAGGTCGACCAGATCATCCGTTGGCTCACCGGCTACTCCCCCGAGCAGCTCCAAACCCAGCTCGACAACGACGTCGATTTCCAGACCTTCTTCGCCGATGCCCCGGCCATGAACACTAACCGCGCTCTCATCAAGGGAGTAGTGTGCGGTGTACGCGTCGAAGACATCGAAGAACCCCTCATGCAGGAAATCCGTTACTTGGACAAGCTCATCGATGAGCTCGCTAAGGGCAAGGCAATGGAGAAGATCCTGCGCAGTTAGCTCAACCTGAGTGAAGAGTCCGACCAATGACTACCAACGACAACTGGCCTCCGATCGTCGACCGCCATACGTGGAACGACGCCCGAGCGGTCCTGCTGCAGCAAGAAAAAGCTCTCACCCGCATGAAGGACTCGATCAGCGCGGCTCGTCGCCGAATGCCCATGGTCGAGGTGAGAGCTGATTATGCGTTCGAAGGGCCAGAAGGCACCGTCACTCTGCTCGACCTTTTCGACGAACGCCCACAGCTGATCGTCCAACACTTCATGTTCGGCCCGGATTGGCAGGAAGGGTGCGATGGCTGTTCGATGATGGCCGAGCACATCGGCCCCCTGTCTCACCTTCACGCGCGTCGAACCTCATTCGTCCTCGCTTCACGAGCACCGTTGGATCGACTGCTGGACTTCCGCCAGCGGATGGGATGGGACCTCCCCTGGTACTCAACCGTCGGAGACGAGTTCAACACTGATTTCGGAGCCACAGTGGACGGCGAAGAACGACAAGCGGTCAGCGTCTTCCTCCGCAAGGGTGACCGCGTCTTCCACACCTGGTCCACGCAGGGACGTGGGGAAGAGACGTTCATGCAGGTCTTCGATCTGCTGGACCTCACCCCTTACGGACGCCAGGAAGACTGGGAAAACTCACCGGCCGGCACCCCGCAGGACCCGACCTATTCGTGGATGCGGCTCAGCGACAGTTACTGATCCCGGAAGCGTTCGAGCTGTCCGATTTACCTCTCAACGCCGCCTGCCAGCACTACACTCGGAACACGCCTGGGCCCCGGAAGGACCGCAGCATGGTTCCCACATCGCGCACCACATCCACCGCCATTCTCTTGAGCGGTTTGCTCCTTCTGACCTCCTGCGGTGATAACGGCGACCAGCCGCCCGAGCCCGCCCCCAGCGAGACGCCCGTAGCGGCGTCGTCAATGGGCGAACCGGAGACCGTGGCCGAGAATCTGGACGCACCCTGGTCTATCGCCTTCTACAACGGCACTCCCCTGGTCAGCGAGCGCGATTCGGCCCGGATCCTCGAACTCGACGACGCCGGCCAAGCTCGTGAGGTCACGGTGGTTGAGGACGCCGCACCGCGCGGCGAAGGCGGCCTGCTGGGCCTGGCCGTCCACGAGAACTACCTCTATGCGTATTTCACGGCCGAGAACGAGAACCGCATCGAGCGATTCAGTATCTCCGGCGACCCGGGCAGTCTCACGCTGGGCAACGCCGAAATAATCCTGGACGGCATCCCTGCGGGTAGTACCCACAACGGCGGGCGCCTTGCCCGCGGCCCGGACAACATGCTTTACGCAACGGCAGGAGACGCCGGTAATCGCGAGGACGCTCAGGACCGAGAATCACTGTCCGGAAAGATCCTGCGCCTGACCCCGGAGGGTGAGATACCGGAGGACAATCCGTTCCCCGATTCCCCGGTCTACAGCTACGGGCACCGCAACCCGCAGGGGCTGGCTTGGGCGCAGGGCGGCACGATGTACGCCAGCGAGTTCGGTCAGAACACGTGGGACGAGCTCAACGTGATCGAATCCGGCGGCAACTACGGCTGGCCGGAGGTCGAAGGCATGGGCGACAACGATGAGTACATCAACCCCGTCCAACAGTGGGAACCGTCAGAGGCAAGCCCCAGCGGGATAGCCATCCTGGGCAACTCTCTCTTCATGGCCAATCTGCGCGGCGCACGGCTCCACGAGATTCCTCTAGAGAACACATCCTACTCCGTGGCGCATTTAATCGATGAGTACGGGCGCCTCCGAGATGTCACCGATGCCCCGGACGGTTCCCTGTGGGTGATGACCAACAACACGGACGGGCGCGGCAACCCCGCACCGGAGGATGACCGGATCCTGAGCTTCACCCCGGAAACCGACCAGTCCTCCGGGGATGAATCGCCCGGAAGCTAACCTCGCCCGGCACACGCACCCCGGGTCCGCGGACCCTTATATGACGAACGGTTGCGGAAACCTTGGATCACACCCTCGCAGCGGCCAAGCTGGACTCAAGAAAGAACCCCATGGAAGGCCTGTCATGACCTCATCCGCCATTCGCCCCGCAACCCACCAGGTGCCGCCGCTCAGCGGTACGAAGCCGCTCGGCACCCTGCGTGCGCGGCTCCGCGAGTTCTTCACGGCATCCAGGTTCACCGCGCAACGCGCTGCCCAGGACCAGCCGCAATTGGCCGCGGTCGATCACCTGCGTGTGGCGGACACCGGTTCCTGGGTCTGAACCACCAACCGCGTGCGGTCCAGCGGCTCAATGCCATCAGGCCAACAGGTCCGCAAACTTCCCGATTGCCTGTTCACCCATGAGCTCTCCGGGCAACAACGGCAACTCCGTGCTGGGTAGTGCTTTCAGCTCGGATGTCATCAACTCCAGAGCCGAGGCCTCCAGCTCCCGGCGCCCCGCGAGGAACTCCCCCGCATCCGCCGGCGAGCGCCTGTTGACCACCAGCCCACCCACGTTCACTCCGGCGGTTTTCAACTGATCGTAGAGCTGCGCCGATTCCAGCACCGGCATCCGTTCGGCGTTGGTTACGATCACGAACGACACCAACGATGCATCCCGCAGTGTGTCCCGCAGCGTCTCGAAACGAGACTGACGCCGCAGAAGGATCCGCCGGATCCGGAGATCCCGCTCGATCAACGGATCCTGGCCACGAGTCTCCACCAGGTGATCCCGGTTGGTGTCGTGCTCGAGACCCCGAACGGCGGCGGCGAACTTCTCCGACTTCTGCCGGTTCCGCAGCAGCCCCTCGACCCAGGAATTCATGATCTCCGGCAGTGCCATCAACCGCGCCGTGTGCCCCGACGGCGCCGTATCGAACACCACCAAGTCGAAATCGCGCAGTCCAAGAACCAGAAGGTCCGCGATCCGTTCCAGGATCGCGGCCTCGTGCGTCCCCGGGGCCTGCCGGGACAACTCCAGATGCCGCTTCACCTCACCGCGCAGGTTCTCCGGCATCACCGAGTAGAGGGTCTCCCCCACTGCTGCCAGGTGTTCCTCCACCGTGGCCTCGGGGTCGATCTCCGTCCCGTACAGGTTCTCCCGCAGCTCCACGATGTCCGCGCCAATGGACTGCTGCCACAGGTGCCCCAGATTGTGCGCGGGGTCGGTGGACACGATCAGAACACGGCGGCCGGCGCGGGCGGCCGCGAGCGCCGTCGTCGAGGCTACGGAAGTCTTACCCACTCCACCTTTGCCACCGAAGAACAAGGCGCGGCGTGACTGTGCGAGGTTCAGCAGCATGAGATCTCGTTCAATGGTGAGCGTTCCATGCCCATGCGTGTGTGCCATTCATGGAAGTTTTCGTAAACCACGGGGAGCAGCTCCAAAGTGTAGTAGCTCGCGGGATTGGGAAGTCCGAGCGCTTCGGACAACACGAGCATCATGAACAAGTCGTCCTGATCGCGCTTGGCGCGTTGGAAGGAGCGCCGGTAGGGGGCTGCGTAAAAATCCTGCAACCCCGCCGAAAACCGGCGCCCCAGCTCAGCCAACCGGGACCGCCCCGGCCGTTCCTCCCCACTCGAGGGAGGACCGGAACCGGAGCGGGCGGCGTCGTGCGAGTTATCGGCGCTGGGCACCGCTGTGCTCCTCGGCCAACTGGGGATCGTCCGTGAGGTCCGGTCCTTCCTTGCGGGCCTTGCCGATTGCCATCGCGGATTCGAAGATCACCCAGATGGAGGCCACCAGGATGATGATGTCCAGCACCACGAGCAGCCAGTTGCCGGCCGCGTAGAACTGGCCCAGCTGCACAATGAGTGCGTAGACAGTCATGACCAGCACGAAGACCAGCGGGATCACCACCGGGAGGATCGTGCGGCGCAGGCGCACAAGCATCACGGTGATGATGGCCAGGGTGAGCGCGGCCATCAGCTGGTTGGTGGTACCGAACAGCGGCCAGATCACCATGCCGCCCGCACCGGAACCGGTGATGTCAGCGCCGAACGCCAAGCCCATGCCGCACACCAACACGATGATCGTGGCAACCACGGTGTTGACCTTGAACTTCATGAGGCCGCCGATTTCCTCGACCACGTATCGCTGCAGACGCACGCCGGTGTCCATGGTGGTTGCGGCGAACAGCACGGCCATGGTTGCGAGCACGGTTGCCGAGAGGGACTCGGGCAGGCCGATTCCGCTGTTTAGAATCGAACCACCGGCTTGCACGAAGGCGACGACGCCGCCCTGGTTGAACGCGGAGTAGGTCTCCTCCCAGCTCGCGAGCGATTCGAAGCCGGCGGTCACGGCGATGATCGTACCGAGTGCCAGCAAGCCTTCGCCCACAGCACCGAAGTAGCCGACAAATCGAGCGTCGGTTTCCTTGTCCAATTGCTTGGAGGAAGTGCCCGAGGCGACCATGCCGTGGAAGCCGGAGATCGCACCACAGGCAATGGTCACGAACAGCAGGGGAACGATGCTCGGGGTGTCCGGCGGAAGGTTGTTGTTGTAGGCCGGCGCCACGATGGTGGGGTTGGACAGCAAGATCGCTCCGTAGAGCAGTCCCAGACCGATGAACAGCTGCAGACCGTTGATGTAGTCACGCGGCTGCAGCAGCATCCACACCGGCAGCAGGGACGCAATGCCCGCGTACACGAAGAGAATCAGGACCCAGAACGCCCCGGCGGACATGCCCATGATGGTGTCCGGCAGCGAGATGGGGAAACGATCGCCCACCAGGATCAGTGCGTACAGCGCTACGACTCCCACGATCGAAACGACCACCAGGTTCCACTTGAACTTGTAGATCGCCTGACCGATGAGCAGCGCCACCACAATGGCGCCCCACACCGGGATCACGGAGGTCGGCTGGCTTACCAGCAGATTGGAGATCACCGTGGCGAAGGCCGCGTTGACCATCAGCAGGAGCAGGAAGATCACGACCAGGAACAGGTTGCGACCACGGTTACCGATGTAGCGACCGGACAGCGTGCCGATCGACTGCCCCTTGTTCCGGATGGAGGCCCACAGGGCACCCAGGTCATGCATACCCGCGAAAAACACGGTGCCGAGCGTGACCCAGAGGAAGGCCGGAGCCCAGCCCCAGATCACGGCCACGGCCGGACCGACAATGGGTGCCGCACCGGCCACGGAGGTGAAGTGGTGACCCCACAACACGTACTTATTGGTTGGGACAAAGTCCACTCCGTCCTGGAACTCATGGGCGGGAGTGACATTGGCGTCGTTGAGGCGGTAGAGCTTCCCGCCAATGAACTTGGAGTACAAAAGGTACCCGGCAAGGATGATGGCTAAGCCGATCAGTGTCAGAACTATGGAGTTCATCTCAGCAAGCCCTTCTGCAGGGACCTGATTCGCACGAACGGCGCTGTCCCGGCTGTCGTGTGTTTGATGGGGAAGATGTGCCGGGCCGCAGGATCGAGCGGCTTACGCAATCCCCCATAGTCTAAACACCTGTGAGGTGCCTAACACATTGGTGCAGGCTCGCTGGTGTGTCGTCATCACTCGAGGCCCACGCGCCTGCCGTTACCGTGGACCCATGAAAATCCTCGTGACCGGGTTCGAGCCCTTCGGCCAAGACACCGAGAACGCCAGCGGCGCGGTGGTAGAGAGGCTGCGTGGCTTCGAGTGGGACCCGGGGCTCGAGGTCGTCACCAGCATCCTCCCGGTCACCTGGTCCGGTTCGGCCCCCGCCCTTCTGCGGGCTATCGAAACGCACCGCCCCAACGCCGTTCTCGCCCTTGGTGAGGCCGGCGGCCGCGCCGCAGTAACACCCGAGCGACGCGCCAGGAACATTGGTCACGGTCGCATTCCCGATAACGACGGTGCCCCGCGGCCTGCCGCGCCCCTGGACGAGGGCCCCGAATTCCTCGAGTCCCGCATCGACCCCGCATCACTGGTGGCAGCGATCAGATCCGTGAGCGTACCCGCCGAGGTTTCTGACGATGCCGGGGCTTTCCTGTGCAATGCGGTATATCGGGCATTGCTGCACGAAACCAACCTGCCCGGAACGTTCATCCACGTTCCGGCCGTCCGATCGCAAGGATCCGCCACGGTGGGCCGTGAAACGGACCCGGACGCGGCGTCGTCGTCGTCAACGATTTTGACGATCGATCAGCTGACGGACGCGGTGGCCGCCAGTGTCAAAGCGGTGGCAGAACTCCTCAGGCCCGCTGTCTGACATGCTCGCCGCCGGCGGCAGGCTCGGCATCGTCCGTGGGGGTCGACCCCGAAGGATCGGGTTTCTGCGGCAGGTAGTCCTTCTTCCGGGATGAGATCAGCGCGTTGATCCATCGCGCGTTCGGGTCTGCGTCAACCAGGAGGGCTTTCAGGAACAACGTGGCCGGCAGCGCCACGAGCGCACCGAGCCAGCCGAGAATCATGTACCAGAACATCAGCGACAGGAACGACATGGTGGGCGTGACGCCCACGGACTCGCCCGTGAACTTGGGTTGGATCACCGACTGCACGGTGAAGTTCAGCACGCTGTAAGCGGCCACCACGGCCAGCATGGCGACCCAACCGTCGTCGAGAAGCGCCAGGATGGCCGGCGGAATCATGCCCAGCACCAAGCCGATGTTCGGAATGTAATTGGTGATGAAGGCCAGGATGCCCCAGACCCAGATCAGCTGCACCCCGATGATCTGCAGAGCCAGGACGTCCAAGAGGGCCACGATCAGGCCGAACACCGTGGTCACCACCCAGTACCGGCGCACCCCCTGAGCGAAATCAACCATGGCCCCGGCAATGTGTGGGCGATCCTCGGCCAACCTGGTCAGTCTCCGACCCGTGGTCGCGGAGTCCATGCTGAGGAAAAACACGCCCATGACAAGAGTGGCCAGCAAACCCATGATCGCGGAGACGTTGCTGAGGATCGGTGTCACCAGGCTCATGATGTTTCCGGCCGTCACACCCTGAAGACTGGATTCCACCATGTCAGTGGAAATTCCGAGGGTTGCCAAGGCACCAACGGACTCGTCGATCAACCGTGCAAATTCGTCCTGGTAATGAGGTAGCTCATTCACCAACTCCGCCACTGACCACGCGCCCATTGCCGTGAACAACACGAGCACACCGAGCACCACTAGGAGAGCTATCGCGGCCGCAGCAATGCGCGGCATCCTGGCCGAAAGCCATCGCTGCAGCGGGTACACCACGATCAGGAGATTCAGGCCCAGAAAGATCGGCGCCACGATGTCTTGCGCACCCTGCAGTCCCGCCAACAGGATCAGCAGGCCCGCAATGCCCACCGTGATGGCCAGGAACCGCGGTACGTGTACCGAGTTCACGGGTGCGTTGACCGGCGGCGGTGTCTCGTCGGGTGGCTGCAGTTCAGAGGGGTCTTCACTGTCTGTACGGAGCACTTCCGTCGTCGACATACCACGCGCTTCCACGCCGCCCGCTTGCTCGCGATCATCGACGCCGCTGGCGCCCTCGTCGGGTTCTCCGACCTCAATATCACCCTCCGCTCGCGCCTGGTCAAGGAACAGGGCGGCATCCCCGGATGATCGGTGACTCATAGCGCCCATACAGCAAACCCTCACTCGTCCACGCGCCGGCAATCTGCTGCAGTCTAGGAATCGAGGGCATCTCCCGGGTGAATTCCACGCGACGTGGGGGCCAACGCTGCCCCCTCGCAGTTAACATCTGCCGGACACCGCAGCCGGTTGGGCCACAGTCCGAGCAGGGCCCACTACACAGTGAGCAGGTTCACAACGCTAGCTAACCTAGCTACTCATGAGTAATTTCCGGATTGACGTGTCGAGACAGGAATACGGCCCAAGTGTCACCCGGAACTTAATCAAATCGTTAGATATTCCGATTGCAAACGCCCGATTAGGGCAGTTACGCTTAGAACACAAATGAACCAGCAGGGGGATGCTGGAGATCCATAGTGCGCGACAGCATGACGCGCTGCTCGTACGGTCGGGGGACCTGATCGAGCAATTTCATGACACCGGACTACCACCTTTTCCAGTGTGTAGTTTTGCACTCCCCTGCCTCACATGGTTCACACATGGGGGAGCTTTTCGTTGGACCGTCTTCATAAAAAAGATTCATCACAAAAATTAGAAAATATTACTGAAGTAGCGTCTGACCGGGCTGTTTATCCCGTCGAGACACCGCCGAAACCACGCACGCTGGTGGACATCGTACTGGACACGGTTGCCCAGTATCCGGATGCCATTGCTCTCGAGGACGAGCACGAACGCGTTCCCTACGGCGAGCTGGAAGCGCGCATTGAAACGCACGTTCAGCGGCTGTGGGACATCGGCGTGGGACGCGGTGACCGCGTGGGCATTCGCGTGCCCTCCGGTGGCTCTGACCTGTACGTTGCCATCCTTGCCACACTGTTCGCGGGTGCCGCCTATGTGCCGGTCGATTGGGACGACCCGGACGAGCGTGCCAACACGGTGTGGGAAGAAGCCGGCGTGGCCGCGATCTTCGGCCGAGACCTGGAACTGACCCGTGTGGAGAGCATCGAGACCACCGGGGACACCGAGCCGCCGCGCACCCAGGACGATGCGTGGATCATCTTCACCTCGGGCTCCACCGGAAAGCCCAAGGGTGTGGCGATCACCCATCGTTCCGCCGCGGCGCTCGTCGACGCGGAAGCAAAAATGTACCTGCAGAAGCGTCCCATGGGGCCCGGAGACCGCGTCATGGCAGGCCTGTCGGTCGCCTTCGACGCGTCCTGCGAAGAGATGTGGCTGGCATGGCGTTACGGCGCCACGCTGGTACCGGCCCCGCGCGACGTCGTTCGGTCCGGCCCCGATCTTGGCCGGTGGATCATCGACCACCGCATCACCGCTGTCTCCACCGTGCCCACGCTGGCATCGCTGTGGCCCAGCGAAGCCCTGGACACCGTGCGCTTGTTGATCTTCGGCGGTGAAGCATGCCCGCTGGAACTCACGCAACGTTTGGTCCGCCCCGGTCGCGAAGTCTGGAACACCTACGGCCCCACCGAGGCCACCGTGATCGGTTCGGGTTCCATCCTGACCGGTGACGCGCCCATTCGGATCGGGCTGCCCGTTCCCGGTTGGCAACTGGCCGTGGTCGATACCGAAGGTCAGCCCGTGGCCTGGGGCGAGACCGGTGAACTGATTATCGGCGGCGTGGGCCTGGGACGATACCTGGACCCCGCCAAGGACGCAGAGAAGTACGCCCCCCTGTCCTCCCTGGGCTGGGAACGCGCCTACCGCACCGGCGACATGGTCAAGGCCGACCAGGAGGGCCTCGTCTTCGCCGGACGCGTGGATGACCAGGTGAAGATCTCCGGTCGCCGCATGGAACTGGGGGAAATCGACGACTATATGACCGCCGTACCCGGCGTTCGAGCTGGTGCGTGCGCAGTGCACCCCACACCGGGTGGTGACAACATCATCGCCGGCTACCTGGTACCAGAATTCGAAGGTGCCGTTGATCTGGTGGCCGTGCGAGCATGGCTGTCCGAGCGCCTACCGGGCCAGATGGTCCCCGCGCTGTGCCTCATGGACGAGCTGCCGTTGAAGACCTCGGGCAAGGTGGACCGCAAGGCCCTGCCCTGGCCGATGCCCACGGACGGTGTCGATCAAAAACCCTCACTGGACCGCGATCTCGAATGGCTCGCGGAGCTGTGGGCGGATCAACTCGGCCCGCTTCCGTTCACGGCAGATAGTGACTTCTTCGCAATGGGCGGCAGCTCCGTGGGTGTCGCTCGCTTGGTCTCCGCGCTGCGTCAGAGTCACCCGGATACGGAGATCGCTCGGATCTACGCAGATCCCACCCTTCGAGGCATGGCCGACTATCTGGAAACACTCGAGGCCTCCCAGGACTCCAAACGCGATCCCGCGCCGTTGCCCGCCTGGACCGGCTGGGTTCAGGGTGCATTCCTGGCTGCGCTGTGCGTGGCCAATGGTCTGCGCTACGTGGTGGGTTCACTCATCGTCGTGTGGATCCTCGCGGTGATCGTGGGTGCCGGTTGGGTGCCCACTCCCCCGCTGCTGCCGCTGATTATCGGCTGGCTCGTGATGTTCTCACTTCCCGGCCGTGTGCTCGTGGGATCCGCCTTCGTACGACTGTTGACCGCCGGGCTCAAACCCGGTCACTATCCACGCGGCAAGTGGAATCACCTGCGGGTGTGGGCTGCCGAGCGCCTGGTCGTGTTCAACAAGTATGAGGTCCTGCTGGGCACTCCCATGGCCCGCACTCTCCATCGTCTTTTCGGCAACAAGGTGGGCCGCGACGCGCACCTGCATCACATGCCGCCCGTGACCGGTTTGGTCTCGATCGGTGAAGGTGCGACCGTTGAGTTCGAAGCGGACCTCGCCGGTTACTGGCTCGACGGGGACACGTTCCACGTGGGCGCGATCGACGTCGGCGCGCACTCGCGCGTCGGCACGCGCACACTCGTCGATCCCGGAGCCCGCGTGGGCGCCCGGGCAGAAGTTCTGCCCGGTTCACACGTGACCGGCACCGTTCCCGATGGCGAACTGTGGGGTGGTTCCCCCATGTATCACCGCGGCGCCGCCGCCCAGACCTGGCCCGACGTCGCCCCGGACACCGTGGCCGGGCTGCCCACCTGGACCAAATTCCAGTCCCATCTCGCCTATACCGGCGGCGCGGCCATCATTGGGCTATTGCCGATCCTGGCCATCATTCCCGGCGCGCTCCTGATTCTCCCGCAGGTCATTGGCATTGAGTTCTACGAACTCGTGATCCCGATCCTCGCCCTGTGGGTGCCGCTATTCGTCATTATGACCGCGGCCGTCTGGCTGCTGCTCGTGGTGGGATGCGTGCGGTTGGTGGCCGGGCTCATCAACCCGGGGTACTTCCCGCAGAACGGTTCGGTCGGCTGGGCCACCTGGTTCACCGAGACCCTGATGCAGCGCACGCTGATCTCCACCTACCCGATCTACGCCTCGTGCGTCACCCCGCTGTTCTTGCGTTTGCTGGGTGCGCGTGTGGGTCGATCGGTGGAGATCTCCACCGCGGAGACCATCCCGCACTTGACCTCGCTGAAGGACGGCGCGTTCCTCGCGGACCATTCACTCGTGGCCTCCCACCGGTCCGGTTTCGGCTGGGTCCACCTGGGAACTTCTGTGATCGGTGAACGCACATTCGTGGGTAACTCCGCGATCGTGGGTCCGGACCGCGACCTCCCCGAGGACGCCCTGGTGGCCGTGCTCAGCTCCGCGCCCCACAAAGCTCCGATCGGTTCGTCGTGGCTCGGCCGCCGGGCCCAACCCATTGCACGTGCCCACACCGAGGCCGATGAGTCAGCTACCTTCCGCCCGCCCCGCCGTCTCCAGGCAGCACGCGGATTCGTGGAAGCGTTCCGCATGGTTCCGGCCATGGTCTCCGCATGGATCGATCTGATGATCGTGTACGCCTTGACCAGCATCTACATGAGTTACGGAATGGGGATGCAGGGGCTGCTTTACGCCGCTCTGTGGTCCGGTGTGGTCCTGCTTGCCGCCAGTACTTTGGCGTGTTTGGTCCCCGTGATCGTCAAGTGGGCTCTCATGGGCCGCTTCCGCACCGGCGAGCGCCCGCTGTTCAGCTCGTTCGTGTGGCGCAATGAGTTGGCGGACGTGTTCTCCGAGTCCCTGGCCGTACCATCCCTGATTCGACTCAGCGTGGGTTCCCCGTTGTTCAACGCCTGGTCCCGTCTGATGGGCGCCCGCGTGGAACGCGGTGTGTGGTGCGAGACCTGGTGGCTGCCCGAGTTCGACCTGATCACCTTGGAAGAAGGCGTGTCCGTCAACCGCGGCACCGTGCTGCAGACCCACCTGTTCCACGACCGCATCATGCGGTTGGAGCCGGTGACCATGCGTCGCGGTTCCACGTTGGGCCCCAACAGCTTTGTGCTGCCCGGCGCCACGATCGAAGAGCGCTCCACGGTGGGCCCCGGCTCCCTGGTCATGCGTCAGGAAACCGTGCCGGCCAACGGCAACTGGGGCGGTAACCCTATCCGCCACCTCGAACCCGGTGACCAGGCCATCAGCAACCAGGTCATTCCAGGACCGCCGGTTGCCGAGCACAATCAGCCCATCGTGTCCGTGACACCCACCACCACATCGCAGACGGTCTCGACTGCAACGCCCGAGGAGGCCACCCGATGAAAGAACAATTAGTGGATGAAATAGCCGAGGGCGACCTGATGCCGGGCGAACGTCCCCGCCCCGGTCAGCGTCCTCCGCGTGAGGTGTGGACCGGAGGCTCCGACAACGGTCGCGGGTCCAGCACCGAGGACGAGCATTGGAGCGAAAACGCCCCGATCGTTACCGCACCTCCCCGCGCCACGGCACCCACACCGCGGCAGGCAGCCGCAACACGCAACGTGGCCAGTGCTGACGGGCGGCGCACCAAGCGTCGCATCATGGGCGTCGACGCCGCTCGCGGCTTTGCGCTGATCGGCATGATCGCGGTCCACACGCTTCCAGCTTCCCAGGGCACCACTGACGACCCGTCGCTGGCCTGGGTACTGTTCGGCGGACACTCCGCCGCGCTGTTCGCAGTGCTTGCCGGTGTCAGTCTGGCGTTCCTCACCGGGGGACGGAACCCGCGCAAGGGCCTGGAGGGTAAGCGCGCTCGAGTGGGCATCGCGGTGCGCGCACTGTTGCTGTTCGCCATCGGGTTATTGCTCAACTTCTTGGACTTCCCGGCATTCAACATCCTCACCTACTACGGGGTGATGTTCCTCCTGGCCGTCCCCTTCACCATGATGTCGGTGCGGTGGCTACTGACCAGCTCGGCTCTCTTCATGCTGTTGGCCCCCGTGGTCATGCAGGCCTCCCTGGATGTCCTACCGGCACACGTGCACGCCAACGCCGATCTCGTGAACCTGGTCTCTGAACCCGGAACAGTTTTTGCTGAGCTTTTCCTGACGGGCACGTATCCCGCGCTGCCGTGGATGGCTTTCATTTGCCTGGGTCTGGCGCTGGGCAGAATGCCGCTGACCCGCGATCGAATCCAGATTCTTCTGGTGATCTTTGGGGCGGTCATCGCGGCCGTGGCCAAGGGCCTGTCCATGCTGATGCTGTTGCGCTTCGACGTGCGTGAAGCGTTGGTGGCGTCCACCCCGTGGCTGACGAGCAGAGATGTCATGGTCATCCAGAATTACGGCCCTGACCCCGAGCTTCCGACCACCACCTTGAGCTGGTTGCTGATCTCGGGCCCGCACACCAACACCCCGTTCGCCATTGCGGTGAGCGCGGGGCTGGCCATGGTCGCGCTGGGTGCTTTCCTGTTGATCTGCCGGTGGATCGGACGCTTCCTGGCTCCCCTGGGGGCCATGGGCTCCATGACGCTGACCCTTTACAGCGCTCACTTGGTGTTCCTGGCATTCGTGCCGATCAGCGAAACCCCGGTGTTCTGGTTGATCGTGCAGATCGCGGTGGCAGCGCTGGTGGCCACGGCGTGGCAACACGCAGCCGGCTCCGGCCCCCTCGAGCGGCTGGTCACCAAAACGTCCCGCGCGGCAGGACACACGTTGGTGCCCAACAAGAAGGTGGGTCCCCAACACTGACGCGGCAGGTGATTGCACAAAGTCCGGCGCACAACGGCAGCGCGTGAGCTTGTGGAAAGGCGAGAAACCCCGAGCGAATCATTCGCTCGGGGTTTCTCGCTCGGTCAATCGGTTACAGCATCCCCACCAGCACGCTTGCGACGATGATTGAGCCGGCGCTCACGGACGTGAAGCCACCAATGAGCATGGGTGGCAAGAGGTGGTTGCGCAGCGCGGCCGCTTCTTTTTCACCGCGGGCGGTCGAACGCACCACTTCTTGCACGATCAGATAATCGGCGGGGAATCCGTACATGGCGGTCAGAGCCACCGACATGCCCAATTTGGGATGCCAGCCCAACAGCTTGGTGACTATGGCACCACCGATCAGGATGCCCAGCATGCCGAATCCCAGGATCGCCAGAACGGGCAGCAGCGACGCGATCACGTCGTCCATGGACGCGGTCATGAGGGGAGCAATCACGATGCAAATGATGGCTGCCATGGCGATTCCAAAGCTGTTGCTGCGCTCCAGAACCCGGTCCGGGATGACAGGGATGCGGTCGAATCGGAGGGTGCGGAGGATCCCAACTGCTTCAAGTCACCCCGGTCGCGAAGTTTGAACGCGTAGGAACGCAACAAGTAGTTGGTCAGAGGCATCGAAGGCAATGACTGGAGCATCAGTACCAGGGAGGGCACCACGACCACGGCGGCGGCGATACCGGCCTCGGTGAGGCCCTGGGTGGTGAGCGAGGTGGAGATGATGCCACCCGCCAACGGGCCTGCACCACCCACCGCGTACTCGAATCCGAACAGCGGCGTGACAATGGCCAGCACCAGACCGACTCCCACGAGCATGCCGCCCAGCGCGATGACCACGGCTTTCCACTGCGCCTTCATGGTCGCCAGCGGAATCAGAGACCCGTGTGCACCATGAGGGGCGGCTGGATGAGCGCGCCCACGACCACCATGGTGGAGGTTGCCACCAAGTCCTCCGGGATGATCCCGAGCTTCGCGAAAATGAAGACGCCGAGCATCGCGACGAGCAGGGAGGGGATGCGCGCTCTCGACCAGATGGACGCGAGTTCACCGAGTGCTATGAACGCCAGGATGATGGCGGCCGCCAGAAGTGGAAACATGGTGGGTCCTTCCGTGAGGTACCGATGAGAAGTGGCGGTGCGTGAAACGCCTAGTGGGAGGCCAGCCGGTCGAAGGCTAACTGGGCCAGGGCCGCGGCCTGGTCCCCCAGGACGGCGTCGTCGAAGAGCACGTTGGGTGAGTGATTCCAATCCGCGGTCTCCGGATCAACGTCCGGCGGGCTGCACTGCAAGAAAACGAAGCAACCGGGGACGTTCTCCAGGACGAAGGAGAAGTCCTCGGAACCCATGAGCGGATTCGCATATTCGACCACCCGGGATTCACCAAAGGTTGCGCTCAGTGTTTCCGCGGTGAAGGCCGCCTCGTCCTGATCGTTGATCGTGACCGGGTACAGGACTTCCCAGTCGACGTGGGCCCGCACCCCGTGAGCTGCGGCGATACCGTCGGCCAGTTGCTTGACCGCAACCGGGAACGCCTCGGTGGTCTCGCGTGACAACGTGCGGACGCTCGCGCCCAGTCTGGCGCTGTCTGGGATCACGTTCACTGCATTCCCAGCAGACAGTTGGCTGATCGACAGCACCACGGGATCGAACACGTTGAAGCGGCGGGTCACCATGACCTGCAGCGCGGTACCGAACTCCAACAGCGCGGGCACTGGGTCCTGGGCCGTGTGCGGTTGTGATCCGTGGCCGCCCTTGCCGTGGAACGTCACGGACAGTTTGTTGGCTCCGGCCATCGCGGTGGTGGTCCAATAGTTGAAGACACCGGGAACGCCGGGAGCCACATGAATCGCGTAGGCAGCCACGGGTTTCTCGCCGGCGGCCTCTAGCAGCCCCTCGTCGAGCATCGGTTTGGCCCCACCGGGGCCTTCTTCACCGGGCTGGAACATGAAAATTACGTTGCCCTGAAGCTCGTCCCTGCGAGCGCTCAGCAGCTTGGCCGCTCCCACGAGGCCAGCCGTGTGGAGGTCGTGACCGCACGCGTGCATGTTGCCGTTCTCGGAGGCGTATTCCAGACCGGTTTGTTCGGCGACGGGCAGCCCGTCCATGTCACCGCGCAGCAACACAGTGGGCCCTGGCTGGCCACCGCGCAGCACCGCTACAACGGACGTGACCGACGTGCCCACAGTGATCTCGAGACCCAGTCCCTCCAGCGCCTGGAGTACCTGCTGCTGTGTCCACGGCAGATCATTGCCGAGTTCGGGATGTGCGTGAAGTCTTCTGCGCAACTCCACGAGCTCGGGCTATATTTCTTGGGCAGCTGCAACGAATGACATGACCTCACCACTTCTCGACCGGCGCGTTGAACATCAGAATTCAAAAATTCTTCATTCACCGTATGCCCGGAAAGTGATTAGCCGCACTATCCGTGGGCTTTATGTCACATTGTGGTCAGTCGCCTGTAACCTGCCCGTTCAATCGCGGACCCGGCGCCAGTCGAATGGGGCCGCGAGCTGCAGTGATGTCCACTTCTTCGCCCTTTTGCTGCACGATCACTTCACCCTGGCCCACTAGCGCCTTGGCAACGTCACGCACCAGGGGCATCAGGTCCCGCCAGTCATCGCCACCGATCGTGCGTGCGGTCTCGGAAGGGCAGATCGTTTTCCCGTTGCGTTGCCGCAACAGATCACGAATAGAATCCGCTGCCTGCTCCCGCAGTGCATGAGTTTCGGAGCCGTTCTCACTCGTCATTTCGAAAGACCCACCTCGCTAGTCCAGCAATTTCATGGCGCCGATGAGCCGCTCGTGCCGCTTCATCCCCGCGGCAACCACCTGCGGGAAATGCGCGTACCAACCAAGGTGCTCCGCGGCGACGTCGTCCTCCGAAACCTTCTCACCACCAATGACCCAGTGATCACGCGGACCAGCCTCGAGGTCATCGTCGCTGTACCCCAACGCATGCAGGGTGGACGCGTAAATGGGCGCGCGAATGCCGCCGAGCAGCACACGACCCGGATCCTGGACCTCCCCCGGTTCACCGAGTCGCTCGAGGATTTCCCGCGCCACGCCCATGAGTACTTGATTGCTGGGGTGGTTGATCACATGGGCCGCGTCGGGTCCGGCCGCCTCGAACAACGACGCCGCATCCACTGTTCCGTGGGCCTGCTGCCGGATGCGCAGTTGGTGCAGCGATTCATCGCGGGAGGCGCGCACGGCCTCGTCCGAGACGGGTTCCAGATGCACGGAACTTTTTCCCTGCGCGGCCGCCACGAGCACTCGGAGGTCGTGGTACGGCGCGATAGGCGGGTCCGTCACGCCCTGCGCCCGCACGATCGCCAGCGTGGGCATGAGCGCGGTCCACCGCATCACGGGGTACTTCACCGCGCGCGAGTCTGCTGGAGTCAGCGCCAGGATCTCGTCCGATCCCAGCGGTAATCCGCGATACCCGGAGGCCACCGGTTGGGTCGCCACAAAGCTGCACCGGTTCAGCAACCGGGTGAGGTGCGGAAGGTCCTCGGCCAGCAACTCATGGACCGGAGGAACCCGCACACCGTGCCAGCGCCCCTCGCCCGCAGCATGCAGCAGCACACGCAGGGACTCCGCCTGGCAGTTGCCGTGCACCATGAAAATCGGGGCATCCGGCAGATCGGCCAGTCCGTAGAACTCTCCGTAGTGCGCTCGCCGACCGGGGTCATGCGGATCGAAACCCAGTTCCTCAGCCATGTGCCACCCGTCCTTCAATGCGTTGCTGCGTGTCTGCCGGACGAGCCGCATCGCATACGACTGACACGTCCGATTCCCCACGGTTCACATTACGTGTCTCCCGCAGTTCCAGAAGCCCGGGAGCGCTTTGTTCACCGCGCTCACACAGTGCGCCCAGCGGTTCATGCAGAGTAAGTGGGGCCGTCACGTCCACCAGGTAGCGGGATCTGGCCCGGTAACGCGGTTCCGGTTCGCCCACTCTGATTCGGGGATCCTGAGCGAGGGCGGTGGGAATCGAGTCGCGGTCCACGAACCAGATGCCGGCGTCCGTGTCCCGGAGTAGCTTTAACGCGGTCAGGAACGCCTCGCCGTCGTTATCGTGACCGCGCACCCGAACCACCGCGGCCGGTTGTTCGAAGACGACACCCTGTCCCCGTGTGCTCGACAGCGGGATGCGCTGAGCCAGCGCCATGGTTTCGGCGTCCTTGATGTCCCGGGTATCGGCCCGTCCGCCCAGGTCGGGGCCGTCGTGCCACGCAATAGCACTCCGAACGTGGGTGAATCGCGCGCCCGCCTGCCAACACCGGTACGCGAGATCCCAGTCCTCTCCCCCGTACCCGGTGAGCGTTTCGTCGAACCCTCCCACGAATTCGAAGAGCTCACGGTCCACGCTCATGAGCGCGCTGATGATGAGCCGGAAATCTTCGACGTTCGCAGCCGCTAGATCGTTGCTGCGCGCGTAGCCGTCCGATAGCCAGGACGGATCCTCAAGGCGGCGAGCACCATGGGCATGCCCGGAGGTGAGCCACTGGTCGATCTGGTCCGGCGTGCACTCGGAAACGTCCACGTGTTTGCGCGCACCCACGGCCAGTACACCGTGACCGTCCTCGTGCCGTTCCATACCCGCGAGCATCGCCGTGAGAAAACCTGGCTCGGGCATCATGTCGCCGTCGAGGAACACGAGGTGGGGTGCCCGCGCGAGAGCCGCGCCCCCGTTGCGGGCCGCGGCCGCACGGAACCCTAAGTTCTCCTGCCGGGTCAGGCGCACCCGGTACGACGTCGCTCCGATCGCTGGCGCCTCGGTCGAGCCGTCGTCGCTGACGATCACCTCGAACTCCCGCGCCGGAAGGCCCTGTCGTTCCAACGCCCGCAGCAACCGGTCCAGGCCGAGTTGGTTCTCGTAGTAGGGCACGATCACGCTGACACGTGGAGCGCCGTCCTGTCGCTCGCCGTCGACGGCGCCAGCCGGCGCGTTCATGGTGTCACCTGCGACTCGGCGGACCCCCGCGAATCCGTGGACATCGCGGGGCGGTCGTTCGTCGGTTCACTGGCCTTCGTGTCAGGATTCGAAGCCAACAGTCTGGACCACTGGGTCTGCGCCGCGAGAGCGGTGGACGGAACATCTGACTCATTCCAATCCCCGTCTTCGATCCATGTGGAAGCGGGGTTCTCGAGTGCGGCGTCCAAGGCAGCGGGAAGGTCCTCGGTGAGGGTCAACGACCAGGGTGCGCGGTCGCGGAGTTCTTCGAAGAACGGGTGCCGTGTGACTATCGGTCGGCGGCCACTGGCAATCCAGCGACCGACCGAGCCCGAGGCGGAGACGTGCTCGGGTGCCACCACCGGCACCGTGACCGAACGCGCGGCTGCAGTGAGCTCATCCTCGGACAGGAAGCCGGTGACGTGGAAGTGTCGACCCTGCGCGCTCGCGGTGCGCTCGAATTCGGAGACGAGGTCCTGGTGACCGTCCGATGGCCGGCCCAGCGCAACGACGTCGGCAGCGTGAGTGTTTGATGCCAACGCGGCCAGCACGTGCGCGTGGCCCTTGCCCGGGTAGATGAATCCGAGCAGACCCACGCTCGGCCTGCTGGACCGGAAGCCGAGAGGGTCTCTGGTCGAAATGGTGGCGGACACGCGGTCGATGGGCAACGGATCCACGTGCACCGCGGTATCCGCAGGAACGCCCGTGTGCCGGAGCAGGAGATCGCGTTCGTACTCACTGCTCACGATGACCATGTGAGCGGCCGTGACCACGCGGGCGTAACCGGCACTGCGGGCCGTGAACGCGTGACCGTCGGAGGGTTGGGGGATGTCGTGAAGCGTGACTGACACGCGACGGTGAGCGGCGATGCGCTCCAGGACGTGGGCGGCATCGTCCGCGTCACGACCGAAAATCCGATCCGTGAAATGGAGATGGACGGGACCGTCTTCGACCAACAGCTGCGGCAGGACCTCAGCGATCTCACCCTCTACACGCGCGGCCTGCGGAGTGAGATCGGCCAGGGCACTCGCGTGCATCCTGACCCCGTGCTGGGCGGGCCCGACGATAGCAAGGGTGGTTACTTTCACCCCCGAAACTCTACCGGACGGCCCACTGCCCTCGCCCGAGGGCGCTGGGCCACGGCTCACGGCTCACGGCTCACGGCTCACGGGAGAGCGAGCCGGAAAACCTTACGCCACGCCTCGAAAACCTGCTTGGGCAACGGACCGGAGGTGTACGGAATGCCGTACTCCTCGCAAATCGCCTTGACCCGCGGCGCAATCTCAGCCATGCGGTTGGAGGGCAGATCCGGGAACAAGTGGTGCTCGATCTGGAACGACAGGTTGCCGGTCATGAAGTGCATGAACGGGGAGCCGTCGATATTGGCCGAGCCCATGGCCTGGCGCAAGTACCAGTGACCGCGGGACTCGTTCTCGATGTCCTCTTCCGTGAACGTTTCGGCGCCGTCCGGGAAGTGACCGCAGAAGATCACCGCGTGGGCCCACAGGTTGCGAATCACGTTGGCGGCCACGTAGCCCTTGATCGAGGACTTGGCGGAACCGGTCAGGGAGGCCAGCAGCGGCGAGAGCACAAAGTCCTTGGCGCTCTGACGACCGAACTTCTTCAGGACCCGCTTGAGGTCCTTGAGCATGGCCGCCTTGGGCTTGTTGCCCTCCAAGTACTGGTCGAACTCGATGTCATAAATGGCAATGCCCCACTCGAACATGGGTGCCAGGCCGGCGTTGATGACCGGGTTGAGCAGGTTGGCGGGGCGCCACGGCTGCGACGGATCCATGCGCAGCACGTTGTATCCGACGTCCCGGTCTTTACCGACCACATTGGTCCAAGTGTGGTGGGTTTCGTTATGGGTTCGCTGCCAGCCGGAGGCCGGTGCCACGAAGTCCCATTCCCACGTGGTGGAGTGGATTTCCATGTCGTTCATCCAGTCCCACTGACCGTGCAGAACGTTGTGTCCGATCTCCATGTTCTCCAGGATCTTGCCGCCCGCAAGGCAGCCCACCCCCAAGAACCACAGGGGCTTGTGCTTGGAGAACAACATGGAAGCGCGTCCCACCATTTCCAGACTGCGCTGGAGCTTGATCACGCGGTTGATGTAGCGCGCGTCCGATGCTCCTCGCTTGGCCGTGATCTCGTCCCGGATCGCGTCGAACTTGACCTCGAGCTCAATGAGCTGCTCTTCGGTGAGGTTCAAAGGATTGGGCGTGGGGCGAGACCGCTCTATTTCAAACGTGGGTGTCTGCTCTTCCAATGTTGCTGCCATGTGCTGCTCCTTCTAAGGGGATCGGGGTGCCTGTCGGCTAAATCTGCGGGGTGGGCGAGAATGCGGCGGGGTCGCTAGACATCCAATGCCACCCAAGGGGCTGGTCGGGTGATGCAGGTTTGCATCAGTCCGGGATCGTGGGTGACCTCGCCCGTTCGGATATCGGCTACCTGGCCGTCCGTCATGGGCACCAAGCAGCTACGGCAAATACCGATGCGGCAGCCGTGCGGCAACTGTCGGCCGGAGTTCTCTGCCGCTTCCAGAATGGAATCCGCGCCGGTCACTTCCAGGGTTTCCTCCGTGGCGGAGAAGTACACTTCCCCGTTGCCGCTGGCGCTGGTGCGCTTGGTCAGGTCGAAGCGTTCCACGCGAGATTCGCCGCCGAACAGGATGGCCATGTCCTGCACTTGGCTGACGAAGGAATCAGGGCCGGATGAGTAGATCTCACGGTCCTGATAATCCGGGCACAGCCGGGGAAGGTCCCCTTGGTCCGAGAAGTCGATGCGGCCGTCTTCACGGCTGAACCAGAAAATGGGTTTCAGGCCGGGGAACTGATCGGCCAGTTCAAGGATTTCATCGTGAAAAATGCAGTCCTCTCGTGATCGGGAGGAGTACAGCAGCACCACATCGTGGTCGGGGCGCCGCGGCATGAGTGTGCGGAGCATGGACATCACCGGTGTGATGCCAGAGCCCGCCACGATGAACAGGATGCTCGCGGGAGTCTCTTCCAGCACGAATTGGCCGGAGGGCTCCTCCAGGTACAGGAGGGTTCCGGGTTGAGCGTCGTGAACTAAGAACGTGGACACCGCACCATTGGCCTTAACCGTGATGGAGGGGTCGTGCCCCTCGGCGGCACTGATGGAGAACGGACGCCATACCCGCTTGCCATTCAGTGACACCCCGATGCGAGCCCACTGGCCTGCCACGTGGGGAATCCACCCGTCCCCGGCCTTGAAAAAGATCGTGGAGGTGTCTGCGGTTTCACGGACCACGCGGGATACGATTCCTCGCGTGTACCGGGCACTGCTCAGGTTGTGAAACACCTGGAGGAAGTCTTTCGGATCACGCGGGTACGTGAACTGGGAGACAGCGAATTTAAGAAGCTTTCGAGCGCTGTTGTTCTTCACGCTGGGCCCCCACTTCTGGTCTATCGTCAATCATTGAAATCTGGATATCAGGTTGCTCTTTCTGCGGACGGGGCCGGTGATCTCACCGTCCTCCGATGCCGGAACCTGTTGACGATCTACGCGGGTCCTCGGTCTCGATGGATGTTCAACCACTCGGATCATGCGCGGCTGGAACGTTCTTACCGTAACAACCGGTCATGCGCGCCCACACCGAACCTCCTGATTGTTACCTGGACGGCCCCTAGGGCCACCCGGGTGCTGGCGGAACGTTGTCCACGCACTCTCTCGCCCTCCCGACAGTGACCCGCACCAAACTTGCACTTGTGCAAGATTGCACGAGTGCATAGTATGTACCAGTGCTAGAAGAGAAATTGTCATTGCGGGAGCGGCATCGGGCCCAGACTTCCCGCGAGATTCACGAGGCCGCCTGGGAACTGACCCGACGAAACGGGTACGGCGCCACCACGGTAGACGCCATTGTGGAACGCGCCGGAGTGTCCCGCCGGACTTTCTTCAACTACTTCCCGTCGAAGGAAGACGCGGTCCTGGGCCTGAAACCGGTACACATGCCTCCCTCTGCTCTGGAGAACTATCAGGACACCACCACCGGCGATGAGTTCTCACGTACCGTGCGGTTATTCCTCGAGGTGCTCCGACACTCTGCGGGTTTCAGCGCCACCGGCAAAGAACGCAAGGAATTGCTCACGGCCAACCCGGACCTGTCCCGAAAGATCGGTCTCCACATCACGGCAGCCGAGTCCTTGGTGGCAGCCACCATTGACGAGCACACAGAAGATTCGGCCAGTGCCGGGACATGTGAGAGGTCTCAGGCGTACGTGCTGATGGCCGGAGCGGTTCTCAAATACGTCTACCGAAAAAACGAAGACCTGACCAGCAATTCTGACCCGGACGTCGTCGACAGCGCGGTAGAACAAGCGCTGTCCGTTTTCCGCACCGCATTCAAGGAGATTTCATGAGCCACAGCACGTCATCTGCACCGACCCACCGGTCGGGCAAGCACATGGCGGAACCCGCACCCCGGTTGGCGCTGCTGTTCGCTGCACTCATGATGGTCATGCTGCTGGCCGCTCTCTCCCAAACAATCCTCTCCACGGCCCTGCCGACCATGGTCGGAGAACTGGGCGGGGTTAACCACATGAGCTGGGTCATCACGGCCTACATCCTGGCCTCCACCGTCATGATGCCGGTGTACGGCCGCGTGTCCGATCTGCTGGGCCGCAAACCCATCCTGTTGGGCGCAGTCCTGTTGTTCATCGCCGGTTCATTGATCGGTGCGGCGGCACAGACCATGGGACTGCTCATCGCGGCACGTGTGGTGCAAGGGCTTGGTGGCGGTGGCCTGATGATACTGTCGCAGGCCGCCATTGCGGATGTGGTTCCGGCCCGCGAGCGAGGCAAGTACATGGGCATCATGGGTGCGGTCTTCGCGGTGTCTTCCGTGGCAGGTCCGCTGCTGGGCGGTTGGCTGACCGAGGGGCCCGGCTGGCGCTGGGCCTTCATCATCAACATCCCCCTGGGAATCCTGGCCCTGATCGCGGTGAGCGTTTTTCTGCGGATTCCTCGCCCGGAACGCGCCAAGTCCCTGCACATCGATTACCTGGGCATGGTGCTTCTGGCCGTGGCCACCACCTCCCTCATCCTGGTGTGCACGTGGGGTGGTCAGCAGTACGACTGGGGCTCCCCGCACATTATCGGCTTGTCCCTGCTCACCGTTGCCGCTGCCATTGCTTTCGTGATGACGGAGTCCAAGGTCAAGGATCCCGTGATCCCGCTGTCACTGTTCGCTGATCGGAACTTCACTCTCACCACCGTGGCCGGCTTGATGGTCGGCGTGGTCATGTTCGGTGCCCTGGGATACATGCCCACATACATTCAGATGGCCAAGGGTGTGGATGCAACCACCGCTGGTTTGCTGATGACACCCATGATGGGCAGCCTGCTGGTGACCTCCATCCTGTCCGGGCAGATCGTGTCCAAGACGGGCCGGTACAAATTCTTCCCGCTGATCGGCATGGTGATCACCGGGCTGGGGCTGTGGCTGATGTCCACCATGACCGCCTCCGATCCCATGTGGAAGCTGTGCCTGTTCATCGCCGTGTTCGGTGCCGGCATTGGCCTGAGCATGCAGATTCTGGTGCTCATCGTGCAGAACTCGTTCCCCAACCGCATGGTGGGTACCGCAACGGCATCGAGCAACTTCTTCCGCCAAGTGGGTGCAACCGTCGGTTCGGCCGTGGTGGGCTCGGTCTTCGTGACCCGGCTCCATGATCTGTTGGCAGAACGCATGCCTCCGGCGGCTGGGAGTGCCCCGGTCAGCGGCAATTCCCTGACCCCCGGGCTGGTTCAGGGGCTACCGGATGCACTGCGATTGCCCGTGATCGATTCCTACAACGATGCGCTTCTGCCCATCTTCTTGTTCATGGTGCCGTTGACGGTCATGGCCCTGGTCCTGCTCTTCTTCGTCGTGGAGAAACCGCTGGCCACTCAGATCGACCGCGAAGTCATCACCCCCGACTCGGACGAAATTGCCGCAGCCGACCGGCCGGACCCCAGTGATGCGCAGCGTCATGGGACGGACCCCGCCGTCTCCGGTCCGTCCCCCGCTACGCTTGACCCAGAGTCCGACCAGGAGCCCGTCTCCACCCGTCGCTGAGCAGGAGTACACCGTGCGCATTCGTATCAACATCACCAGTGTCCTGGTGGACGACCAGGCCAGAGCCCTTGAGTTCTACACCGACAAGCTCGGCTTCGAACTCAAGCACGATGTTCCCGCCGGCGATGCCCGCTGGCTCACGCTCACCGCCCCCGGCGATCCGGACGGCGTTGAGCTGCTCCTTGAGCCAGATGCCAACTACGGCGCCCCCGAGTTCAAGTCCACCCTCAAATCAGCCGGTGTCCCCTTCACACAGTTCCAGGTGGACAGCGTGCAGGAGGCCTACGACGAGCTGCGTTCCAAGGGCGTGGAGTTCACCATGGAACCCACGAACGCCGGCCCGGTGAGCATCACGGTCCTGGACGACACGTGCGGAAACCTGATTCAGCTCATCAGCGAGAACTGACCCGCACTCTGAATAGCTGCAAAACGATCGACGGTACGTCCCGAAATTCTTATTTCTTGGGACGTACCGTCGATCGTCGTGTGGGGCCCGGCAATCACCGGCTCCTAATGTCGGTCAGCTCACGCGCGGCGGCCGGGGCGTTCAGTCGTCGCTCGGCAGCTCCCGCTGGATGTCCTCCACGAGATCACCGATCAGCTCCGGTGCATCGTCCAGGCGCGCACGCAGCGAGGCCATCTCAATCCCGTGCAACAGCCCCACCGCGTAACGGTCCTTGCCGGTGCGCTGGAAGCTGCGTGCCACACGTGCGAGCCAGTGCTCCATGACCGCACAGTCCGTGAGCGACCCCAATTCGTCCTGGTATTCCTTGGCGTACGACGCCGCTTTGGAGCGTTTCTTGCCCGGCTCGACATCCGCGCGGTCCAGGGCATCGCTGACGTACCGAACGGACTTGATGGCCTTGCGGGCGTCATGCAGGTGATCGAAGTAGACCGCCAGGGCCACGGGGTCCTCCTCGGCCCGGGCCAACCGTTCGCTCAGCTCTGCACCGAGTTCGCTGACCTCGGTCTCTCCGGATTCCGAATCCACACTCGGCTTGGCAGTGGCCTCGCGGATCACGTCGGTCAATGCGGTGCTCATGACGGACTTGGCAAACTTCTTGGCGGACAGCTCCGCGGCCTGCTGCCCGAACGAGGGATCCTGGAACAGTGCCCCTAGGTCCGATAGCAATTGGATGTGCTCGGCGCTGTCCAGCATGCGACGAACGGCGCGAGCGGCGTCGGCGGAAGCTGACTCCGAGGCGGCGAACAGGTCCTGCCGGGCCGCGGCCGTGATCTGGCCCTGGAATCCGTCATCCAAACGGGCGTGCAACTGTTCAGCGGCGACTTCCTCGTCACGAGCATCGCTGAGGGCACGCGCCAAGGTCTTGAGGCGCTCCTCGAGATCGGTGCCGGTCTGCTCCGGAACGAAGTCACGCGCGGCGTGCAACACACTGCGAAGAGCTCGACTGCGCACCCGCATCTGATGCACAGAATCATCCGCGCCGATCCGAACCGCGAAATCCCAGTGCTGCAACTGGCGGGTCAAGGTTGCGCACATAGCCACCAGAACGTCCTGGCCGGTGGTCAGCACATCCTTGGTGGGAACCGGTGCCCGCTTCTTGTCGGCGTCCTTTGTGGACTTCTTCGATTTCTTGGACTTCTTCGACGAATTCTTGGAATCGTCCTTGTCCTTCTTCTTGTTCTTGTCGTCCGAAGCCAGTTCTTTGGCCGGAGCACCGCCCTGACCCAGCGCCCGAGCAATCTTGGCCGGTGACTTGGATGCCACGGCACCCGCCTCGAACAGAACGTCCTCAACTGCGTTGAAGACAGCCTTGGTCTGCTTCTTGGACAATTCGTCAGAGCTCAGCTCGATCTCGCATTCGCTCCACTCACGGTCCACCCCGGCACGCTCATCGCGCGCGCAGACGAAGTCCACGCACAGAACCGCGTGCTGCTGACCATCATCGGCGGTGATCGGGTACTCGGCGCGCTTGGTATTGATGGTCGCCACGGGTGTGAGTGGCCGGTCCAACGTGATCCCGACCAAGGTCTTCCGCAGCGCGGCGGGCATGCGATCGGAGGTTTTGAGCGGTGCGTAATGCAGCTCGCCACGGACCTTGCCGGCCTTGTACTTCACGTGCCATCCGTCGTCACCGCCACCCGCACGACGTCGCACGGCCACCTTGGCGGCGCTCAGCGCGTAGTCCTCGGTATCGAAGTAGGCAGCTGTCAGATCGTAGATCGACGGCTCCCCCACCGTGAATCCTTCCACCTTGTGCAGCTTGATCTTGGCCGCCTGTTTGGGCGACACATCGTACTTGCGTTCAATCTCCCATTGCTGCTCAGCCATGACGCTCCCTAGATATGCCACGCGCCGCGGCCTGCCCTGTTGGGTACGGCCGCGGCGCGGAATCGAACTGTTTCGTTAAATCTTTGTGGTGCTGCCGCTAGGCCCGGCGACGCCTCAAAACGTCATCCAAGTTGAGTGCTGCGGATTCCCGCGCACCGGCCTCAGCTGCGTCCTTCAAAGTGGTCGACTTTGCCGCGGGGCGCTGGGGAACCTGGAGAGGTTCGGGTTCACGCGGAGGCACGACCGGGGCCTGGGTGTACAGCGGCTTGGGGACTGGAACCGGCTGCCAGGTGGCCTTGCCCTCGAACTTGGGGGCCGCGGAACGGGCAACCTTGAGAGCCTCCGCACGAAGTTCATCCACCGTGTAGGCGGGTTCGTGGGTCTTGGCGGTGACCTGCTGTTCAGACTGCTCCACCTGTTCGGGCAGATCCAGAGCGGCCATGGCGCGGCGCTCACGAACCTGCTCCTCCTGGCGGTTCTCGTCCTCGTTGTCGAACAGCTTCTGTTCCGGCTGCTCAACGGGCGCGCTTACGGAGCCGCGGGCGCGGCGAACGTTCTGTTCTTCAACGGCCAAGTAGCGCAGTCCGGCTACGCAACCGATGCCGAGCAGCGTGAGGACGGTCGGCACTGCCCAGGTAACGGCGGTGAAAGGAGCCATGACACCGGTGATCAAGGCGGTGAGCAACAGCATGGCACCGGCCAGGAAAATCAGGGTGCGGTCCCATCGAATGTGCAGGCCGGCCATGGGGCGGCGCGCGGATGCCGCGGTGGACGGTTCCGTTGCCGACGTCTCCATGGTGCTCTCCCGTTCGTAGGTTGATGTCTTGGGCGCAAGACTCACTGTAGTGTGCTGCGGGCCACTGCGGGGCGCATCGAACCGGAGGTCGCGCGCATCGACTTGGGCCAGCACGGGGGTGTCTTCACGTCGCAGAATCCGAGGCGCCAGCCATACCGCGCACAACACGCACACGATGGCCAAAACGGCCGAGCTGCTTACCCACGTCAATCCCACGACCCCCACCATAAGGGAGCGCAGGACAAAAACTGCGGCACACAGCACCGTGTTGCTTACAACGGTGTGATTCGTTGTCTGCTACGCGGTGCTCACTCCAGAATACCCTTGCTGGAGTGGTCAGAACCGACCCTTTCGCACAGCCATGAGTTCATCGGAACCGGTGAAGCGGTGCACTAACCCACGGGGAACTTCAGGTGACGTGAGCGCAAAACTGCGGTGATCGCGCCAGTGCCCCGAAATGTGGAGAAAGTCTTTCCGCAAACCTTCATCACGGAATCCAAGTTTCTGCACCACTCGCAAAGATTTGACGTTCTCCGGACGAATGTTGATTTCCATTCGGTGCAGATTCAAATGCTGGAAGCAGTAATCGGTGGCCATCGCGACCGCCATGGGGGCAATCCCCCGGCCAGCTTGTGCTGCATCCACCCAATACCCAAGCGTCGCCGACCTGAAGGACCCACCGGTGATGCTCGAGACACTCAGCTGGCCCACCAATTCATTGCGGCCGGTGTCCGGATTCACTTCCGTGATCAGCCACGGCAACGAGGTGCCCTGCTTCGCCTGATCGCGCATGAGCTTCACGAACTGGCGGTACGTGGGAGGTTCTCCCCCGGGTAGCGGGTTACTGGCCTCCCACGGCTCCAACCACTCACGGTTCCGGTACCGCACGCAGTCCCATTCGGCGCGGTCACGCATGGACAGTGGGCGCAGCGTCAGCTGCGCCCACTGCACACTTACGGGCCACACGACATCAGTGTTCACAGAACACTGACTATCAGTCCTGCAGGTCCTTTGCGAAATCCTTGACCCACGCGCGCAGGTCCGGGCCCAAGTCGCCACGCTCGCACGCGAGCACGATGTTGGCCTTGAGGTAGGACAGCTTGTCTCCGGTATCGAAGCGGCGGCCCTTGAACACCACGCCGTACATACCATTCGCCTGGTCACCCTTGTCGGCGATGGTCTGCATGGCATCCGTCAGCTGGATCTCGCCACCGCGACCCGGCGGGGTGTTCTCCAAGATCTCGAAGATCTCGGGGTGCAGTACGTACCGGCCGATGATGGCCAGGTTGGACGGCGCATCCTCCGGAGCCGGCTTCTCGACCATTCCGTTGACCTGGACGTACTCTTCACCGTCGACGGCGGTGATGTCGGCGCAACCATAGGCGCTGATCTGCTCCTGGGGAACTTCCATGAGAGCCACGACAGAACCACCGGTGGCCTGCTGGACCTCGATCATGCGCTCGAGCAGATCTTCGCTGGCATCGATGAGATCATCGCCGAGCAACACGGCGAACGGGTCATTGCCCACATGGGTCTTGGCACGCAGCACTGCGTGGCCCAAGCCCTTGGGGTCCTGCTGACGCAGGTAGTGAATCTCACCGAGATCGGACGCGTGCTCAACTTCCGTGAGCAGCTTGTCCTTTCCGGACTCCTTGAGGGATGCCTCGAGCGCGGGCACGCGGTCGAAGTGATCTTCCAAAGCGCGCTTGGAGCGCCCCGTGATCATCAGGACGTCATCCAGGCCTGCATCAACAGCCTCCTGAACGACATACTGAATGGCGGGCCGGTCTACCACCGGCAGCATTTCCTTGGGCATGGCCTTGGTCGCCGGGAGGAACCGGGTACCCAGTCCTGCCGCGGGGATGACCGCCTTATGTGCGCGCTTGGTCTGATTAGGGCTCATAAACTTAGGTTAATGGACGATCCTTCTGTGCGGCTGATTGAGGCGAAATATGCAGACTTTGTCATCGTCCCTTCATGAGGGGACACCCTCCGAACCTCTCATTGCCGACAATGACCACGCCGTGAAACACACTCGAATGCATCTCTCATGACGTCGGAATCGAATCTGCCGACCAGTAGCAAAGCGGACCTGCGGCGGCGCATCCTGACCGAGCGGCGTCGTCGTTCACCCGAGGTGCGAAAAGCTGCCTCGCATGCGCTGACCGAGCACCTGATGCGCGAATTGGCCATGACATCGGCCGGGGACATCGCCGCATTCTTGCCCCTCAACACCGAACCCCCGCTACTGGCTGCGCTCGAGGCTGCACATCGCGCGGGTCATCGCGTGTGGGTACCCGTGGTCGAGGCGGACCGCGCGATGCGATGGTGCTGGTGGCGGCCTGACGCCCAGCTCGCGGCCGGTTCCCTGCCCGGCTTGCTCGAGCCTGTGGGACCGCGGCACGACATCGAGATCTTCCGCGCCGTGCGGCTTGTGGTCGTTCCGGCCGTTGCAGTGGGAGCCGACGGCGTTCGGCTGGGTTTCGGGGGCGGCTATTACGATCGCTTTCTGGAACGACTCGCCGCCGCACAGCCGCTACCCGAGATGCTTGTGTGCGTGTTCCACGACGAGATCCTGGCCACCGGAAGCATCCCGCGAGAGCCTCACGACGCCGTGATGACCAAGGCACTGACCGAGCGCGGTGTGGTGGCCCTTGGGAGCAGCGAGGATCACACCCCGGCACCGCCACGAGCGGAGTAGGATTAGCACTCGGTCCACATCAGTGCCAACTAATTGCGAGGAATTCCGTGCCCGTTTATGCCTACGGCTGCAAAGACTGCGGCCACGCCTTCGATATCCGCCAATCCTTCTCGGATGACGCCCTGACCGAGTGCCCAGAATGTGGCGGTCAGCTGCGTAAGAAGTTCAACACCGTGGGCGTGGTGTTCAAGGGTTCCGGTTTCTACCGCAACGATTCTCGTTCGGATGCGAAGACCTCCGGTTCGAACGGTTCGGATTCGTCGGCATCCAGCTCGTCTTCCTCGGATTCGAGTTCGTCTTCGTCCGGTTTCTCCGAGAAGGCTGCCTCAACTTCCGCCGAGTAAATTCACGTCCGCAGCTTCACCATCGAACCGCGGTGCGGCCGGGAATTCGTTCATTCGAGAGCCACCATTGCTCCCCGCCGATCTCGCTCCACAGGAACCTCGCCCGCAACCGTCCGATCCACGATGTCCCCAGGGTCCAACAAGTCAATGGTGGCGGTATCGAAGCACTCGTAGGGTTCGGGCATGAGCCCACGAGTCCGCCCCAGATATCCGCTGAGTCTGCGCTTCCGCACGGCGGTGAACCGCCGTCATCGATTGGTGGCTGCTGCCCTCTGTGCGGTTGCGCTGACACTTCTGATCCTGCAGTTCGCTCCCCCGAGCGCGCAGTCCTCTCCCGTGGTGACCGTGGTCAATCCAGTCCCAGCGGGGACGGCACTGAGCGGGGCCGATGTACATGTCCAGGAGGTCCCGGTTGATTGGGTTCCGGATGGCGCCGTCACGGATCCTTCTGTAGTCACGGGTCAACCGGCCACCGTAGCCCTCGTGCCGGGGCAATTCCTGACGGAATCCTCCGTGCTCGGACCAGGTCTTCTGGAAAGCCAACCGGAAGGTACGACCGCCGCCAGCATCCGTGTCAGCGACCCGGCCGTGTTGCGTCACATCCGGCCCGGGGACAGCGTGGACGTGGTGCACCAGCCGGACAGCGCAGGTAATGACAGGCAGAAGACCGTGGCGGAATCGGTGACCGTGCTGTGGAGCGCACCCGTGGGTGCTGCTCAGGACTCGTCACTGTTGTCGGCCTCGGGAACCGATACCGACCTGGGTCTCGTAGTACTGGCCGCACCCCGGGAAACCGCGTCCGGGCTAGCGGCACTGGACGGTTCCGGGCGGACTTCGCTCGTCCTGGTAGCCGATTAGGTCCCCAACGCGGGCCGGAGGCGCGGAATCGAGGTTTTCAGCCCCAGTGCGGGGGACGCTGTTCCTTCAACCACTGCTCGTGCTCCCGGTCGGACATAGCATCCGATGCCCCGGACACCGCGCGATCCGGGTCGTTCGGCCTGGCAGACAGCGCCGGATCGGTTACGGCCAAATTCGGATCTGGCGCACGACCGCCACTGACACGTCGGTGCCCCCGACGTCGGCGTTTCGGAAGCTCGGTAGCACTTCCAGAAGCAGCGTCCCTACCCGAATCCGTCACCTGATGTGACCCGGTTTCTTGACCGGAGTCAGAACCCTGAACGGGATCCACGGGGTCGTCGTGGCCGGCCTTCGGTGCCGAGTTTTCCTCGTTCATGGGCCTGCTCAGCCGTTCTCCGTGTCAGCCGACGAGTCCCCGGTTCCCTCGGACCGTTCCGCGCCACCCTGCTCACGGGATTCGGGCCCCGAGGTCTTCGTCTTGGCGTTCAGCCCCAGGTACCGCTGCACCAGCGAGGCCACGGTCTGCGGATCGGTGAACACCTCCACGGACCACAGGCTCACGTAGTTCCACCCCGCGCGTTCGAGCTGCTGCGGAATCAGTCGGGAGCGCTCGCGCACACTCAGTGCGCGGCTGCGGTCTGATCCGTCGGACTCCATGGCCACCGGGATCCGCGGGGCTTCGCCGTTCTCGGTTGGCTGCACCACGGCTCCGGCGGACAGGGACTCGGTATCCGCGTACGCGACCACGTCGATGATGTCGGCGTAGTCCGTGTGCACGGTGGCACCGGCGCGACCCAAGCGATCGGCGAGGTCTGCGACCAGGGCGTCCGCGGCGTCGTCGGCGACCGAGGCCGGTGCCTGCGCCTTTTCGGACGTGGTCGACTCGCCGAAGAGCAGTTCAAGCATGCGGTACATGTCCCGCGCACCGTACTGCAGGCGCCGCTCCTCGGTGTCCTTGGGGTGGATGGACGTGACGATGTGCGTGTGCCGACGCGCGCGTGTCATGCCGCGCACGAACGCCTGCCGCCCGTCCTTCTCGGACAGTGCGCCCAGGTTGGGTGTCGAACGACCGGAGGTGGTCCGCCCGAAGCCCAGCGAGAAGATCACGGTGTCGCGCTCGATTCCGGCCGCGCGGTGGAGTTCGACTACGCGGAAGGACTCACGGCCCGGCGCGAAGAAGTCTGCTACTTCACCGTTCTCGCGCAGCCTGCGCTGCACGGCCTGCGCCACGCGGGTCGCGTGCATCGCGGACGCGGTCACTACGGCCAGCGAGCGCTCGGGGTGGCGGGTGGCGTGCGCAAACACGAGGTCCACGGTGCGCTGGACCTCCGCCGACGGCGCCTGCACACCTTCCGTGCCGGCGGTCAGCACACCCACCCCGTCCTCCACGTACTCCGCGGACATCCCAGACGTGGGGCTGACCAGCTCGGAGGCGTGCGGGAGACGCGCGAGAGCGCCGTCGTAGAACGCGGAGTTGAGGTAGTTGAACAGGCGCGGGTCCATGGCGCGGCGCACTGACGTGAGACCGCGTTGGTCGACCACGCGACTCAGCGCGCCGAAGGCCGACTCGAGCTCTGCCACCGGTTGGGGGTCGTCCCCCGAATTCTGCTGCGGGGCCACCGTGAACGGGTGGGGGTTACCCGCGTGTGCGTCACCGAACGCAATGACCTGATCCGCACGCACGAGCGCGGGCAAGGTCGCCGCCAGAGGCGTGGACTCGGCGTCCAGGATGACGACAGTGTCAATGTGCTGGTCCTCGGCCAGAGTCGCCGAAAGCACGAGCGGGCTGGCAGTCCACACCGGGACCAGCTGCTTGATCAGGTGTTCTTCCGCGCTCAACTGATCCGGGCGCACACGCCCCGAGCGCAGCATGTCCCGCAGGTTCCGGGCGGCCACTGGTCCGCGCCGAATGCTGTGCTTCCAGCGCGTGGCGAGCTCGTGCATCAAACGGCTCGGTGCGGAGGCCACGTGTGCGGAATCCGCGCGACGGAACGTGGACTCGGTGCGGCGTAGTTCGTTGCCGTGGGGCATGGCCACGAAGTCGTCGCCGCTGATCATGGCCTCGAGCACGGATTGCCACCAGGCCAGTTCCAGCTCTCCGCGCACCTCGTGCGCCGGCACTCGGCGGTCCTGCATGTCCTGCAGGAACTCACCCAACCCGCGCGAACGCAGGTCGTCCAGGAGCATGGTGCGCTCGGGCAAAGTGGCCAGGTGGGCTTCGTCGTTGATCAATTCGTCGAGGGTGGTTTCCAGCTGCTCGACGTCCGCGGATTCCAAGGTGGCCGCCGTGGGCGAACCCTCCAGGGCGATCGCGAGACCCTCGAGGTCTTCGCTGAAACGACGCTGGATCTCCCGAACCTCGCTGGCGCGATCGGAGACCGCTGGTTGCTCGAGGGACGTCGCCCATGTTCGCCAGCGATCGCGCTCGGACTGCACCTTAACCAGTGCGGCATGCAGATCCGAGATATGGACGCCCGGGCGCATGTACTCCTTGGCGGCCTTGCGCAACCGGGAACGCTGCAGCCCGGTCATTTCGATCCCGTGGTCGCGGCGCCATCCCGAGGACGCGGTGGCGGCGATCAGATCCGTGACGGGCCGGTCGTAAATATCCGGTGTGAAGTGCTTGAGTGAATCGCCCACCTCGATGACCAGCGACAGCTGCTGGGCCCACTCCTGGATACTGCTTCCCGGGCGCAACCCAGACACGCCCAGGACACTGCGGATCCCGGTCTTCAGTGTGGTCAATTCGAGCAGCAAGGATTTGGCGAGCCGGTGGGCCTCACGAGCCTCGTCGTCGTTGACCAGGCGGGCGCCGTTCCACGGGCCGGCAAGGGTCTCGGCGTCGAAAGCGCCCAACCGTGCGGCGCGTTCCAGCTGCTTCTCGACCTCGGCGCGGTGGGAGACAGCGTCGAGCACGGATCGACGGAAACGCACGGCCGTCTGCGGGCCGGGCTCGCGGGCTGTCAACTCCGCCAGGGCCTGCATCGCCTGGTACGGCGAGGCCTGCCAGCGCGGGCGCACGGCGTGCAGCGATTCCTCATGCACGCGCAGCTGTCCGCGTGAGAGCCGTAGCGCGTCGTGGAGCTGCTCCAGGTCGGGTTCTTCGGCGCGCTCGTTGCGGGCGATGGCGTGCACGAGACGCTCAGCAATGTCGTCATCGTTGAGGTGTGAACCGAGCGGCAACACCAGCGAGTCCAGACCCAGACGGTTCCACGCCCGAGTGAAGGCGGAGAGCGTGGTGCGGGATTCGCCCAGCACCAGAACACTCTTGTTGCTGTACACCAGTGATCCCACGGTGGCTACCACGGTGTCGATGGCCGGGGTTCCCACGGGCGTGCTGACCACGAAGCTCTCGCCTTGTTCGGCCAGATCAACGACTTCTTGCTGGCTCCGGTCCAGATCCGTCAGGGCCAGCTCATGAGCGGGATCGCGCTGGTCGAGAGGTTCCGCGCGGTTCTCCAACGGAGTGACCACCGGGAGCTTGCCCACCTCGTGGTTCTTCAGTCGCGCCAGGCCGCGCACGAACTCCGTGCGCGCCTCAACGTTCTCGTCCGCGGGACGCTCGCGCAGGTCCGCGAAGGTCGAGACGAGCAGTTGGTGGGCCACGTGCATACCGGGCACGTCCACGGCCAACTGCCGCAGCGTTTCGAGCACGGGAGCCGGGTCCAGGCGGCGCGTCCCGTACGCCAACCGGGACATCTCCCCCGTGGCCAATTCCACGTTGTAATCCTCGCGCAGCCGGCGTACCAGTGCCGGGTTCAGGCGCGCCGGAGCCACGATCTGAAGCTCGAAATCCTTGCCGTCCGGGCGCAGCTTCACGGTCACGGGCGCCAACAGCACGGGGGCGATGAAGCGCCGCTGCCCGTCCACGGCCGGATTGGTCAACCACGACGCCGTTCCGGCCGCCAAATACGCGGCGTCCAGCCTGTGCATGACCGAGAGTTCATGAATCTTGGTGCGCAATGCGCGTGCCGAACGTGCCGCACGTTCGTAGGCGGGGTCCTGATGATGGATCATCGTGGACAGCCTGGTGGGACGCCCCATCAACAACTGTGCCTGACCCGAGGAATTGGCTTCCGCAAGGTCGATGCACACGTTGTCCACGCGGTTGAACTCCAGCAGCGTGTCCGGACCGGTGTAGGCGTCCATTTGCTGGGTCCAGGCACGCAAGGACACCCTGGAATCGGTCCCGGTCTCGGTGTTGTTCTCGGGGCGTTCTTGGGGCGCGTCTGCAGACATGAGTCTCCTACTCACGAGTGCGCCGACCGCTCCACCCGCTCCTGGGTGGCGCGGCCGACGCACCGGCACTGATGTTCGTTCACAACGAGTGTGGGATTACTCCCACTCGATGGTTCCGGGTGGCTTGGACGTGACGTCCAAAACCACGCGGTTGATTTCTTCGACCTCATTGGTGATGCGGTTGGAAATCTTGGCCAACAATTCCGAGGGCAGGCGCGACCAGTCAGCGGTCATGGCGTCCTCACTGCTGACGGGGCGCAGCACGATGGGGTGGCCATAGGTGCGGCCGTCTCCCTGCACGCCCACCGAGCGGACATCCGCGAGCAGCACCACGGGCATCTGCCACACGTCGTCGTCGAGACCGGCGCGAGTCAGTTCCTCGCGAGCAATAGCGTCAGCACGACGCAAGATGTCCAAACGCTCCTCGGTGACCTCACCGATGATGCGGATTCCCAAACCGGGGCCGGGGAAGGGCTGGCGACCCACGATGTTCTCCGGCAGGCCCAGCTCGCGGCCCACCGCGCGGACCTCGTCCTTGAACAGCTGACGCAGCGGCTCGACCAGCTCGAACTGCAGGTCCTCCGGCAGCCCACCCACGTTGTGGTGGCTCTTGATGTTGGCTGCGCCCTCACCGCCGCCGGATTCCACGACGTCCGGATAGAGGGTGCCCTGGACGAGGAACTGCACGGGCTTACCGTCTGCTGCCTCTGCACGTAAAACGTGTTCCTCAGCGGCCTCGAAGGCACGGATGAACTCACGACCAATGGCCTTACGTTTGGCCTCCGGGTCGCTCACACCCGCCAGTGCAGAGAGGAAGCGATCGGATTCACGGGCCACGTGCAGTTTCACGCCTGTGGCGGCCACGTAATCCTTCTCGACCTGCTCCACCTCGTCCTGGCGCATGAGCCCGTGATCGACCAGCACGCAGGTCAGGCGATCACCGATCGCGCGCTGAACGAGCGCCGCGGCCACGGCCGAGTCCACACCGCCGGACAGACCGCACAAAGCCTTGCCGTCGCCCACCTGAGCGCGGATCAATTCGATCTGTTCCTCGATGATGTTGCCCGTGGACCAGGACGGGGTGATCTGGGCACCGTTGAACAGGAAGTTCTCGAGTACCTGCTGCCCGTACGCGGAGTGCTTGACCTCCGGGTGCCACTGCACGCCGTAGAGCTTGCGTTCTGAGTTCTCGAAAGCCGCAACCGGGGCGCCATCGCTGGACGCCAGCGTGGTGAAACCCTCAGGGGCACCGGTGACGGAGTCTCCGTGACTCATCCACACGGTTTGCACTTCCGGGGCGCCCTCCAGCAGGGTGCCCGTGAGGTCCTGGGACGCGGTGGCCATGGTGGCCCCGTATTCGCGGGCTCCGGTGCGTTCCACCGAGCCGCCCAGGGCGTTAGCCATGACCTGGAAGCCGTAGCAGATGCCCAGTACGGGCACACCGGCTTCGAACAGCTCGGCATCGCGCTGTGGGGCGCCGGGAGCGTACACGGAGGACGGACCACCCGACAGGATGATCGCCGCGGGGTTACGCTGCAGGATTTTTTCGGTGGACCAGGTGTGCGGAACGATTTCCGAGTAGACGTTCGCTTCACGGACCCTGCGGGCGATCAGCTGCGCGTACTGCGCACCGTAATCGACCACAAGAACCGGGCGGTCCTCGAGTTCGGTGAGGTTGTCAGGGGTTTCAGTCACGGGCTCAAGTCTAGAACACCAGCGCGCCCTTTATCCCCCGCTCAGTATCGCTTGGCGGCCTTGGGGTTCGAGGCCAGCTCCGCCTCGGTGGAACGGTGGATCTTGCGCTCCACGATGAAGGACAGGAACGGCACCACCCCGCCCAGCGCCATGACGATCAGCTGCGGGAACGGCCAGCGCATCAGGGACCAAATGCGGAAACACGCCGCCAGGTACACCACGTAGAACCAACCGTGGATGATCAGGATCCACGTGGAGATGTTCACTCCCCCGGCCAGGTTCTCGAGCTCGAGGTTCTGCCAGCCCAGGGCAACGGTCTCGCCCGTGATCTTGTCGGTGCCGCCGGCGATCAGGTCGTAGCCCAGTCCGTAGCGGGTGATCATCTCGGCCACGAGCAGCAGCAGGAACGTACCGGAAACCCACGCGCAGATCTTGTAGAACGTGAGGGCCCCGCGAATCTGCGCTTCGGTGCCGCCAAAACGACGCCGCGGTTGCAGCGCCGCAGCACGAGCCTTGACGTTCTCGGGCACGGTCGCGCGCTCCGGGGTGGCATCAGCGGGAGTGTTCACGCGCACGCCGTCCGTCCGACGAACCGGCTTGAGGTTGTGCTGGGGATCAGGGGTGTGTTCACTCATACGTGGCTCCGTGCTCGGGGTGGGTGCGGTTCTCGCGGGTCGATGCTCCGTCGGATGAGGAGTTCGCCGCCGGTTGGTCGTCAAAGTAGTAGTAGCACTGATCCTGCTCGTCCCAGTAGTAGAAGGACTGTGCGTCCTCGTCCCAGAAGTAGTCGCCCTCCAGGTAGAAGTACTTCTGGGGATCCTGCTGGCGCAGATATTCGTCACGCACGAAGCGCCACCACAGGAACACCGCGAAGCCTGCAAAGACGATCCATTCCAGGGCGTAGAACAGGTTCAGCATGTTCAAAGACGTATCGGTGGGCTGCTGATCAATGTCAAGATCTCGCAGTTCGCCGCTCATCACGGTGGCGTTCGAGTCCAGGGTCCCCTGGTCGGTCACCGGTAGTTGCTGGCTCGCAGGCACCTCGGCGGCAGCCGCCACGTATCCGGAGTACAGCGGCGCATCCCACTCGTTGGTCAGCTGCGCGGGCGACAGGGAGGCCAGCTGCCCCTCCGGAAGTTCGCTGTCGCCCAAGGGTGCCTCCGGCGGCAAGAATCGCCCGGCCACGGTCACGGGGTCCGACGGCGCTGCGGGCACCTGATCGGCGGTTTCCACCCAGCCACGCGCCACGGCAATGGACATGGGTCCGTTGGCGGGGCCCCATAGCTCATCGGAATCCCGAAGTACGAGCTCCGTGACCGCCCAGTAGCCCTCCGCACCATCATGGAGACGACCGGGGATCACAACGGTGGACTCCGGGTCGTAGCGGCCGGTGATCTCCACCGTATGATCCGCAGTGCTTGCGGTGGCCACCTCACCGGGTTTGATCACCTCGGACAGGGGCTTTACACGGTCCTTGTCCGGGTCTGCCACGATGGCGGCCTGATCGGAGCTGCTCAGCTGCCACATGCTCAACACCACGAACAGCGCCGCGATGATCAAACTCACCGTCAGAAAGGCGAGCGAGCGGGGGCTGAGAGCGATCTTGAGCACCACACAAGAGTAGTGGGCCGCCCTGTGCGTTTCCCAAATCCCCGCGGGGCTCGAACAACGCTCAGGTCGGCCCACTCGGACTCGACTGACGGTGGTTAGCCGCGGATCACGACCTCTGCCCGTTGGAACTCCTTGAGGTCCGAGTAACCGGTCGTGGCCATGGCCCTGCGCAGCGCACCGATAATGTTCGACGAGCCATCCACGTGACGAGCCGGACCGTTCAACACCTCTTCCAATGAACCCACGGTGCCCACGCTGGTGCGTTCACCGCGCGGTGAGTGCTGGTGGTGGGATTCCGCACCCCACAACCAACCCTGACCGGGGGCTTCTTCGGCGCGGGCCAGCACGGTGCCGAGCATGACGGCATCCGCTCCCATGGCAATTGCCTTGACAATGTCTCCCGAGGTGCTCAGACCGCCGTCGGCGATCACGTGAACGTACCGCCCGCCGGACTCGTCCAGGTAATCGCGACGGGCCGCAGCGACGTCGGAAATCGCCGTGGCCATGGCTGCGTGGATGCCCAGGATGGACTCGGTGCGCAATGAAGCGCCACCACCGAAGCCCACAAGGACGCCTGCGGCACCCGTGCGCATGAGGTGCAGCGCAGGGGTGTAGCCGGCCGCGCCGCCCACGATAACCGGGACGTCCAGATCGTAAATGAACTTTTTGAGGTCCAGGGGTTCCTGGTTCTGCGAGACGTGCTCGGCGGAGACCGTGGTGCCGCGGATGACGAACAGGTCCACGCCCGCCTCGAGCACGGTCTTGTAGTGCTCGACCACGCGCTGCGGTGACAGCGAACCGGACACGATCACCCCGGCCTCGCGGATCTCGGCCAGGCGGGCCTTGATCAACTCCGGCTGAATGGGAGCGCTGTAGAGCTCCTGCATGCGTCGCGTGGCTTCGGGAACGTTGTCCGAGGACAGATCGGCGATCTCGTCCAGCACCGGCTGCGGGTCCTCGTAACGGGTCCACAGACCTTCGAGATCCAGCACGCCCAAGCCACCGGCTTGACCCAGTGCAATCGCCGTCTCGGGCGACATCACCGAGTCCATGGGCGCACCCACCACCGGAATGTCGAACTTGTACGCGTCGATCTGCCAGTGCGTGCTCACGTCCTGCGGGTCACGGGTGCGCCGCGACGGGACCAGGGCGATCTCATCCAGGTTGAACGTGCGGCGGGCCCGTTTGGAGCGGCCCAGCTCAATGTCGTAGCTCACGGGTAGTCCTTTCCCCGCGCGTCCGTGCGCGAGTAGCGGAAGGGGCGAATCAGCGCTTGTAGTTGGGCGATTCCACGGTCATGGTGATGTCGTGCGGGTGCGATTCTTTGAGCCCCGCCGGGGTGATGCGCACGAACCGGCCCTTCATCTTGAGCTCCTCCACGTTGTGAGCGCCCACGTAGAACATGGTCTGACGCAGGCCGCCGTCCAGCTGGTGCACCACGGAGGCGAGCGGGCCGCGGTAGGGCACCTGTCCCTCGATACCCTCGGGGATCAGCTTCTCGTCATCGGAGACGTCCGCCTGGAAGTAGCGGTCCTTGGAGTAGGAGGTGTTCTTGCCCCGGGACTGCATGGCACCCAGCGAACCCATTCCGCGGTAGGCCTTGTACTGCTTGCCGGCCACAAATACGAGCTCTCCCGGGGACTCGTCACAGCCGGCCAGCAAGGAGCCAAGCATCACGGAGTCTGCGCCGGCCACCAGGGCTTTGCCGATGTCACCAGAGAACTGCAGACCGCCGTCAGCGATCATCGGAACCCCGGCCGGAATGGTGGCCTTGGCGGCCTCGTTGATCGCGGTGATCTGCGGAACACCCACACCGGCAATCACGCGGGTAGTACAGATAGAACCGGGCCCAACGCCCACCTTGACGGCGTCCGCACCGGCGTCCACGATGGCCTGCGCACCCGCGCGAGTCGCGGCCTGGCCTCCGATGATGTCCACGTGGGAGGCGGCGGACTCGTTCTTGAGACGAGAAATCATGTCCAGCACGCCCTGCGAGTGTCCATTGGCCGTGTCGATGAACAGCGCGTCCACGCCGGCGTCGACCAGAGTCATGGCGCGTTCAAAACCGTCGCCGAAGAAACCAACGGCCGCGCCCACGCGCAAACGGCCCTCGTCGTCCTTGGTGGCCAGCGGGTACTGCTCCGCCTTGGTGAAGTCCTTGACGGTGATCAGGCCGGTCAACCGGTCCTGTTCATCCACCAGGGGCAGTTTCTCGATCTTGTGGGTGGCCAGCAGCTTGTGGGCCTCGTCCTTGCTCATCCCCACGCTGCCGGTCACCAGCGGCATGGGGGTCATGACTTCGCGCACCGTGCGGGTCGCAAAATCGGATTCCGGCAAGTAGCGGGTATCGCGGTTGGTGATGATACCCAGCAGCTTCCGGTTCTCGTCCACCACGGGCAGACCGGAGACCTTGTAGTAGCCGCACAGGTGATCCAGCTCAGCCAGTGTGGCTTCAGGGCCCACCGTCACGGGCTTGGTGATCATCCCGGACTCACTGCGCTTGACGCGATCCACGTGATCGGCCTGGTCCTGAATGGACAGGTTGCGGTGGATCACACCCATGCCGCCCAACCGGGCCAATGAAATGGCCATGGCCGATTCGGTCACGGTGTCCATGGCAGCCGAAAGAACGGGGGCTTCAACGCTGATCCGGCGCGAAAGCCGGGTCTTGGTCGAAGCTTCGGAAGGAATCACGTCAGTGTTGCCGGGTAGCAACATGACATCGTCGTAGGTCAGTCCGGTCAAGCCGAACGGGTCGTCCATGAGTGCGGTAGGCACGGCATCGGTCACGAAAGCTCCCTTTCACCAAGTAGTTTCCATGTCATTCTACGGCCCTGCTCTGACACTCCCCCACCCGCGACCGTGCGCCGATCATCACAACCGAACACCGGCTGCGGAGAGCGCCTGCTCAGCCCGCCGGGTGAACTCCGGTGCGAGGGTCTGCGCGTACATCTCACTGAGATGGTCGTCGTCGAAGTACACGAAGACGTTGCCCACCGAGGGCCTGCACTGCTCATCGGGGCAGACCATGTCCGTCATGTCGATCGATTCGAAATGCGGCAGCTCTTCGGCCAGTGTCTTCTGCGGGTCCGGCGTGCCCAGCATTGCGTGGCTCCGGTAGCACTCAGGCTGGTCCGGGCCCTTTTCTATGGCACAGTCCGCCAACGGTTCGGGGAAGCGAGGCACATCGCGAATACCCATCACAGGGATGCCTCGGGCGTCCAGCTGCCGCATGCGCTGTTCGAAGCCAGGCTTCATCTGCTCATCGTTGATGCTCGTGAAGCTCCCCTGGACGAACATGAGATCCGGATCGATCACGTCCACGGCCTGATCTGCACCACGTAACCAGCCCTTGCACGATTCAGCGGGCTGTTCCTCTTCCACGGTGTAATAGCAACCCAATTGGCTGTAGATGATCACCCGCCAGTTGTTTGCTTCGGCCATCGGTTCCAATGCGGGAAGCCAGTGCTGAGTGTGACTGTTACCGATCAGAAGCACAGTCTTTTCCGGGGAAGCGTTCGGCACGACTTCGTGGCAGGCCTCCGCGTAAGCGGTGTCCAGCCCAATGTCATCCGGGCAGCTCTCACCGATCCACGCGTCGTTGGTTGGCAGGTCTTCCGCGAGCGGAAGCACTGGCGCATCGGGGTTGCCTTGATATCTGAAGCCCCGTTCCAATGCGACGGCGCCGGGATTGTTGACCCAGGACTCGTCCGCCAGTCGCTGCGCGCGTACCGCTTCCGCCTGGATCCAGAAGATCACGGGAACCACCACCAGGACCACGCACAAAGCAATGACTATGCCCGAGCGCCACCTGCTGAGCTGGGGCCATTGCCACCGCCTAATGGGGTCCTCCACCTTGCGGGTGATGATGATGGCCAACACCACGGAAATCACGACCAGCGCGATTCCTGAGCGCCACCCCGCCACCGGTCGGTCCCGGATGACGAGATAGGTGATCAGCAGGGGCCAATGCACGAGGTACAGGGCGTAGGCAGAGTCGCCGAGCTTGACGATCGGCCCCCAGGACAAAAGCCGGTCTAACCCCACCGATGACTCGGTATTGCCAGCCACCACGATCGCTGCGGCGGACAAAAGGGGCCACAGGGCAATCCAGCCGGGGAACGCCCCCTGCACATCCACCAGGAGGCCCACGGACACCATGCTCACGATGCCCACCCAGCCGAGCACGATGCGCACGGCCTGCGGCGGGTTGAGATACGGGATCGCGAGTGCGATCAACGACCCCAGGGCGAACTCCCATAACCGCGCTCGGGTATCGAAGTAAGCGAAAGCCTGCTGCGACTCGGTGGTGATCACGGAGAACACCAATGACGCGGAAAAAATTAGCCCGAAACACGCCGCGAGGATCGGCACCGAACTGATGCCTGTGCGACGTCGAACCAGCCAAGCAAGGCCGAAAATCAACGGCCACAGCAGGAAGACCTGCCCCTGCACCGACAGAGACCAGAAATGCTGGAACGGTGAGGCCGTGGAGTGGTCCGTCGCGTAGTAATCCACTGACGCCGCCGCCAGTTGCCAATTTTCCACGTAGAACACGGAGGTGAGTCCCTGCCATCGGAAATCACTGATGGCTGTGGCCGGATAGAAGAGGGCCAACAGGATGAGCGTTCCCACGATGGTGATTGACGCCAATGGGAGCAATCGCCTGAAAGTGTGGAGCCAGTATCGCGGAATATCGAGTCTTCGCTCGCCCTCGATCTTGCGCACGAACGAGAGGGTCATGAAGAACGCGGAAATCAACAGGAAGATGTCCACGCCACCCGAAACACGACCGACGAACACGTGGTAGATCACCACGAGCAACACCGCTACGGCCCTGAGACCTTGGACTTCGGGACGGTATCCCGAGTAGAGCGCCACCCGATCAGCCTGCTGGGCCTCTCGAGTGTGCGCGGTCATGGTGGGGGATCGTTGCTCAAGCACGGATAGCACCCTAACGCCGTATATCGACAAAGACCGTCAGGACATCTCATAACGTCGGTCACTCGTGGTACGGCCCATGGGCCACCTTCAACCGGACTGCGGCCTTATTGAGCGATGGCGTTGTAGAGCCGGTCGTAAGCGGGACGCGTCATGGTTTCCGTGTAATCCCACGTGAGGTGGTGGGAGTCCAACCACACGTGCACGTTGCCGATGACCGGTCGGCACTGGCCGTCCGGGCAGATCAAATCGTTGAGGTCCACGTTCTGGTAGTTCTCGATCGACTCCAGTTCCTGTGCCGGGTTGCTGGGCGCGAGGACCTGCGACGCGGGCACGGTGCACGAAGGATCGTCGGCTCCCTTGGACTCAACACACGTGTACGGGTTGAAGTCCAGGCGGGCATGATCACGGAAGCCGACCACGCGAATGCCTTCCTCGGTGAGATCCTCGATGACGGCGGGCAAGCCGGCAATAACGTTCTCTTGGCTACCGTCCATGAGTTCTCCGCGCGTGGACGTGGTCAGCACGACGTCCGGCTTGAGCTTCTCCACGTAGTCAAGAGCCGCCTGATTACCTTCACGGCACACATCGGACTGGCCCTCAAGGCCCAGGCCGCACCCCGGCTGCAGGAGGGAGACCATTTGCCAGTTCTCCTCCTCAGCAATGGGAATCACCGCACCCATGTACTGCTCCATGTGAGAGTTGCCGACCACCACCACGGTCTTGGTGGGGTCCTGGACGTCTTCGGTTTGACGACAGAAGTCCTGCACCGTGGCGTTGTCCGCTTCGAAGATGCCCGTGCATTCCTCGGGAAGGCCCACCCACTGGTTCCCCAGGTCCGACGCCAGCGGCAAGGTGGGGGCCTCCGGATCCGCGTCCGGCTGGTAGTCACCTATGAGCGACATGGCACCGGGATTGTTACGTTCGGCTTCAGCCTCCAACTGTGCGGTGCGATAGGAATCAACGCCGGTCCAGGTAAGGACGACAGCCGACACCAATGCAAGACACGTAACGATGACGATCGCGAGCCGACGCTTGGCTCTTTCGGGCCACTTCCACGCCTTGATCGGGTCCTCGATGAACGCCGTGAGTACCAGGGCCAAGATGATGGACACGATCACGATGGCCACGCCGGAACGCGGCCCTGCCCACGGTCGATCCATCATGACCAGGTACGTGATCAGCAACGGCCAGTGCACCAGGTACAGCGCGTAGGCGGCGTCGCCCAGTTTGACCGTCGGCCACCAGGACAAGAACCGGTCAAACCCGAACGGGGACTCGGTGTTACCGGCCACGATGATTGCGGCCGCGGACAGGAGGGGCCACAGCGCGATCCACCCCGGGAATGCGCCCTGGACGTCCACCAGGACCCCCACCAACACCATGCTCACAATGCCGACCCAGCCAAGGATGATGCGGATGACACGCGGCGGGTTGAGGTAGGGAATTGCCAAGGCGATCAACGAGCCCAGCGCGAACTCCCACAATCGGGCGCGCGTATCGAAGTAGGCGAAGGCCTGCTGCGTTTCGGTGGTGATCACCGAATACGTCATGGACGCGACAAAAATCAGCGCGAAGCACACGGCCAGAATCGGCACGGAACTGATGCGCGTGCGGCGTCGAACCAGCCAAGCGAACCCGAAGATCAACGGCCACAACAGGAAGACCTGACCCTGCACCGACAGCGACCAGAAGTGTTGGAAGGGCGAGGCTGTGGAATGGTCTGCCGCGTAATAATCCACCGACGCCGCCGCGAGCGCCCAGTTCTCCACGTAGAACACGGAGGCCAGCGCTTCCCAGCGGAACTGCGCGATCGATGACTCGGGGAACTCCGTGAGCAGCCCGATGGTCACCAGGATCACCACGGTGGCCAGTGGGAGAAGCCGCTTGAACGTGTGCAGCCAGTACCGGCCGATGGCCAGCGGACGCCCGCTCTCGATCTTGCGGACAAAGGAGAGCGTCATGAAGAACGCGGAAATCAGCAAGAAGATGTCCACACCGCCCGAAACCCGCCCCAGGAACACGTGGTAAATCACCACGAGCAACACCGCTACGGCGCGCAGGCCCTGGACTTCTTTTCGGAAACCGGAGTAGCGCGAGACGACGTCGGGTCGGACGTCGGTCGCGTTCGACCGAGTGGCAGTGGTTTCGGGCATGGTTGCCACCTTAACCCTCGCGCGTGACCGCGCGGAATCGGTACCCCGTGAGTCGTCACCGCTTGTGGTGACAGGTTCCGGGTGGAAGCACAGAAAAACCGGCGGCCCACCCCGTGATGTGGGGCGAGCCGCCGGTCAGCGTGGACTTCATCACAGCAGGTCAGTGCTGGTGCTGGTCCTCATCCTCGTTCTTCTTCTCGGCCACCAGGGTTTCGGTGGTGAGCACCAGGGCGGCAATGGATGCCGCGTTCTGCAGAGCGGAACGGGTGACCTTGACCGGGTCGATGATGCCGGCCGAGACCAGGTTCTCGTACTCGTCGGTCACAGCGTTGTAGCCGTGGCCCGGTTCGAGGTCCGCGACACGGGAGGCCACCACGTAGCCATCCTGTCCAGCGTTTTCGGCGATCCAGCGCAGGGGCTGAACCAATGCGCGGCGAACGATACCCACGGCGGTGGCGGCGTCGCCCTCGAGACCGAGCTCGGCGCCGTCGAGCGCCTTGGACGCGTGAACCAGTGCGGAACCGCCACCGGCCACGATGCCCTCTTCGAGAGCGGCCCGGGTGGAGGAAACGGCGTCCTCGATGCGGTGCTTGCGTTCCTTCTGCTCGACCTCGGTGGCAGCGCCAACCTTGATCACGGAAATGCCGCCGGCCAAGCGAGCAAGCCGTTCCTGGAGCTTTTCGCGATCCCACTCGGAATCGGTGCGCTCAACCTCGGCCTTGATCTCAGCTACGCGGTCGGCCATCTGCTCTGCCGAGCCGCCGCCGTCGACCACGGTCGTGAGGCCCTTAGTGACCGTCACTCGACGCGCGGTGCCCAACTGGGTCAGGTCCACGCTGTCCAGCGAGATGCCCAACTCGGGAGTGATCACGGTGCCGTTGGTCAGCACGGCCAGGTCCTGCATGATCGCCTTGCGGCGGTCACCGAAACCGGGTGCCTTCAGGGCGACGACATCCAGGGTGCCGCGCAGCTTGTTGACCACCAGGGTGGACAGGGCCTCGCCCTCCACGTCCTCCGCGATGATCGTCAGCGGCTTCTTGGCCTGCAGCACCTTCTCCAGCACCGGCATGAGGTCCTGCACGGAGGAGATCTTGCCCTGGTAGAGCAGGATCAAGCTGTCTTCGAGGACGGCTTCCTGGCGCTCCTGGTCGGTGATGAAGGACGGCGAGAGGTAGCCCTTGTCGAACTGCATACCCTCGGTCACGTCCAGCTCGACCTCGGTGGAGGAGCCGTCTTCGATGGTGATGACGCCGTCGGTTCCCACGGTCTCGAACGCGCGAGCAATCAGCTCACCGATCTCCGGGGACTGAGCAGAAATCGCGGCCACGTGGGCCACGTCCTGACCCTCGACCGGGCGTGCATTGTCCAGCAGACGCTGGGAAACGGCCTCAACGGCTGCTTCGATTCCACGCTTGATCTCACTGGGTGCCGCACCGGCGGCCACATTGCGCAGACCTTCCTTGACCAGGGCCTGAGCCAGCACGGTCGCAGTGGTGGTGCCGTCACCGGCAACATCGTTGGTCTTGGTGGCAACTTCCTTGGCCAGCTGAGCGCCGAGGTTCTCGTACGGATCCTCGAGCTCTACTTCACGAGCAATCGTGACGCCGTCGTTGGTGATCGTGGGGGCGCCCCACTTCTTGTCCAGGACAACGTTGCGCCCACGCGGGCCGAGGGTGACCTTGACGGTATCGGCAAGCCGGTTGACACCGGCCTCAAGGGCTTTGCGAGCGGCGTCGTTGAACGCCAACTGCTTGGGCATGTGTGCTCCTTATCGGGCGAGAAGACTAAGGGTGAAAAACGCGGTACCCGTGCGCCACCCACTCACGAGTAGGCGCAGCGGGCACCGCGCAGAAAGGTATTGGAAGACTTACTTCTCGATGACAGCCAGCACGTCACGTGCCGGGAGCACGAGGTACTCTTCGCCGTTGTACTTGACCTCGGTTCCGCCGTACTTGGAGAAGATGACCAGGTCACCTTCCTTGACGTCCACGGGGATGCGGTTGCCCTTGTCGTCAACGCGGCCCGGACCCACAGCCAGGACGGTGCCCTCCTGGGGCTTCTCCTTGGCGGTATCGGGGATGACCAGACCGGAAGCAGTGGTCTGCTCGGCGGCCAGCGGCTGGACCACAATGCGGTCCTCGAGGGGCTTGATGGAGACCGACACGATCTCTCCCTTTCTTTAGGCGTATGAGACGGTGAGCGCCCACGGTGGTTCATGGGGTCCCATGACCGTGGATGCGCTACGAGCCAGTTGGCGTGCCAACCGTCGTCGCGGTGCCGATTGAGCGCCTGGCCCTTAGCACCCTCACCCGGAGAGTGCTAATAGTCACTCTAGGGTTGGGCTGGCAGTCGGTCAAGACGAGTGCCAAGCGTTCACTGGGCGGTGAAAAAATTAGGTCAGAAATACCTTCGCTATTAGCTTGCGCACATGCGTTTCCGCCCGATAGTTTGTCAGGTAAGGCAAACCTAAGACGATGCAATCGCAGGTTGGGGCACGACGGCGCCGTCATACCCTCTCCGGCATTGTTCCGGGTTTGCGCGGCCGCACGACCCGCAACTTCCCTGAATACTTGAGGAACGACATGAACCGCATCAGCCCCAAGGCCATGGCACTGCTCACCGCAGGCGGCCTGCTCGCTCTCACTGGTTGCTCCACTGAGGCCTCCGGCGACTCATCCTCCGAAGAAAGCGCCTCGAACGAAACCGTGAGCGTGGAACACGTTCAGGGCACCACCGAGGTTCCTAAGAACCCCGAGACCGTGATTTCTATGGACCTGGGTGTCATCGACAGCTTCGAGGCCCTGGGTGAAGAGGTTGACGGCCTGCCCAAGCCCGCGTCCCTGCCGGACGATTTCGAGAAGTACCAGGACGAGAAGTACGTCAATGCCGGCGGCATGAAGGAACCGGACATGGAGGCCATCTCGGCCGCTAACCCGGATCTGATCATCATTTCCGGGCGCACCGCAGACTTCTATGACCAGTTCTCTGAGATCGCCCCCACCATTGACCTGACCATGGATCAGAAGGATCCGGTCGACTCCTTCAAGAAACAGTCGGAGACCATTGGTCAGATCTTGGGTAAGGAATCCGAGGTCGAGGACAAGCTCTCGGAGGTCGACCAGCAGATCTCTGACACCAAGGAAGCGGCCGCTGACGCCGGTTCCGGAATGTTCCTGATGACCAACGCCGGTGAAGTCAACGCCTACGGCCCCGGCTCGCGTTTCGGCAACATCATTTTCGACACCTTGGGAATCGAGCCCGCCGGTGACGTGCAGTCCGAGGGAAGCCACGGTGAGTCCCTGTCTTTCGAAGCCATCTCCGAGGCCAACCCGGACCGCTTGTTCGTGATCGACCGCGACGTGGCCGTGGGCCAGGGCGAGTCCGGCCAGGCCGCGCAGCAGGTCCTGGACAACGACCTGGTCAACCAGACCACCGCCGCCAAGGAAGACCAGATCACCTACCTGGATCCCTCCTCCTGGTACATCGTGGGCCCCGGCCTGAACAACTTCCCCGAGATGATTACTGAAGTTCAGGACAGCTTGAAGTGAGCACCATCGCTCGCGCACCTGAGAACACCGGCGGTGGTTCGGCTCCCGAACCTCAATCCGCTGTAAACCCCGGAGCAAGTAACCGCCCGGACCAGGCCGGAAGGCCCGGACCCTTCAGGCGACTGCTGCGTTCCAACGGTGCCCTGGTGATCGCCGTTTTCGCGGTGTTCATCCTGGCAGTGATCTCAACGTTCGTGGGCGTTGCGGACGTCACGCCGGCCACACTGATGCGTCAGGTGGCCGGCGGGGACACCGCTGGACTCCAAGAGTCCTTCCACCTCCTCTCTGTTTCACGTTTCCCCCGCACCATCTCCGTGGTCCTCGCGGGCATGGCCATGGCTGTGGCCGGTCTGATCATGCAGCAGATGGCGCGCAATAAATTCGTGGAACCGTCCACGGTCGGCACCGTGGAATCTGCCTCCCTTGGCCTGTTGACCGTTACCGTCCTGGTTCCGAGCGCACCGCTGCTCGGGAAGATGGGCGTTGCGGCGGTCTTCGCCGTGGGCGGCACCGCACTGTTCCTTGCCGTGTTGCAGAAGATTCCCCTGCGCAACGCGCTGCTGGTCCCATTGGTCGGCATCATGCTCGGCAACGTGATCGCCGCGATCACCACGTTCTTCGCCTACCGGTTCAACCTGCTGCAGACGCTCAACACGTGGATGATCGGTGACTTCTCCGGAGTCATCAAGGGCCGCTACGAACTGCTCTGGCTCGTGGCCGCGCTGACGCTGATCGGCTACATCGCGGCGGATCGCTTCACTGTCGCCGGGATGGGCCAGGACGTCTCCACGACCCTGGGCGTGAACTACAAGCGCATCATGGCCCTGGGCATGACCATCGTGGCGCTGATTTCCGCCGTGGTGGTTGTGACCATCGGCTCCATCCCGTTCCTGGGCCTGGTGGTTCCCAATATTGTCTCGCTCATGATCGGTGACAACATGCGCCGGTCGGTTCCCTGGGTCGGCGTCTTCGGCGCGGGCTTCGTGCTCGTGTGCGACATCGTGGGCCGTGTGATCCGCTACCCGTTCGAGATTCCCGTGGGAACCGTGGTGGCCGTTGTCGGTGCCGCGATCTTCTTGGCCATGCTGCTGCGGAAGCGAGCTCGTTCCTGATGACCCCCAAATCCTCCGCTCTGCCGATGCCCAATGCCATCCAGCAGAAGCGCAAACGCTTTGTCGTGCGCTCCGTCTCACCCGCCGTGGTCACCGCCCTCGTCGGTGCCTTGGCACTCGCGTGCATCGGCCTGTACCTGTTCCTCGGCCTGGATGCGAACGCTGCCTACGTGCTCCCCCGCCGCGCCAACCGTGTCTTCACCATGGTCCTGGTCGCCTTCTGCGTGGGCGTCTCCACCGTGCTGTTCCAGACGGTCACGTCCAACAGGATTTTGACGCCCTCCATCATGGGCTTCGATTCCTTGTTCATGTTGATTCAGACCGTGTTGATCTTCGTGATCGGCACCGTGGGTCGTACCCAGCTGGGGACCTATCCCCTGTTCTTGCTGGAACTGGGGCTCATGGTCCTTTTCGCAGCCATCATGTATCGGTGGTTGTTCACGGGCTCCGGTCTGTCACTGCACCTGGTACTGCTGATCGGCATTGTGTTCGGCACACTGTTCCGCGGTATTTCTTCGCTGCTGCAGCGACTGCTGGACCCCAGCGAGTTCATGGTGCTGCAGGACTCCATGTTCGCCTCGTTCACCGGCGTGGACCTGGGACTGCTGCGAATCTCGGTGGCCATCATTGCGGTCGCCACTATTCCCCTGATCGTGATGCGGCGCCGTTTCGACGTCCTGTCCCTGGGCCGTGATACCTCGATCAGCCTGGGTATCAACCACACTCGTACCGTGACCACCGTCTTGATCGTCTGCTCGATCTTCGTGGGCGTGTGCACCGCACTGGTGGGTCCCATTACGTTCTTCGGCCTGATCGTGGCCAACCTGGCCTACGCCCTGTGCCGGACCTTCCGCCACGCCTGGATCCTGCCGATCTCGGTGCTACTCGGCATCGTGGCACTCGTGGGCGGGCAATTGATCCTTGAGCGCGTGTTCGCATTCGATACGGCGCTGTCCATTGTGATTGAGTTCTGCGGTGGGTTGTTGTTCTTGTTCCTGCTGTTGAGAGGGTCCATCAAGTGATTGAGCTATCCGGTCTCACCAAGAAATATGGCGAGACCACCGTGGTGGATCATGTCTCTGCGCAGATCGAACCCGGTGGGGTGGTCTCGATCATCGGAGCCAACGGCGCGGGGAAGTCCACCGCCCTGTCCATGATCGCCCGGCTGGTCGCCATGGACGAGGGGTCCGTGTTCGTGGACGAACACGACGTGCTCAACACACCCTCGGACCAGCTGGCCAAGAAGCTGTCCATCCTGCGTCAGGAAAACACCCTGACGGTTCGACTCACCGTGCGCGACCTGGTGGGCTTTGGCCGATTCCCGCATTCGAAGGGTCGCCTCCGGCCGGAGGACACCGAGCACATCGACCGCGCCCTGGACTACCTCAATCTCAACGAGTTCGAGGATCGCTATGTGGATGAGCTCTCCGGCGGTCAGCGGCAGCGCGTATTCATTGCCATGGTGATTGCCCAGGACACCGACTACGTGCTTCTGGACGAGCCGCTCAACAACTTGGACATGAAGCACTCCGTGGAAATGATGAAGCTCCTGCGGCGCATGACCCACGAACTCGGCAAGACCGTGATCCTGGTGATTCACGACATCAACTTCGCCTCGTGCTATTCGGATCGCATCCTGGCCATGAAGGAGGGCGCTCTGGTCTGTCAGGGCACCCCCGGGGACATCATGCAGCCCGATATCCTGCGCGACATCTACGACATGGACATCCGCGTGGAGGTCATCAACGGCCACCACGTGGGCATGTACTACATGTGACCCGCGGGCGCACTCGTGATGTGATGGAACCGTGAATTCCCCCGCAGATGCCGAGATGCACGCCCTCGCCCAGCTCCTCACGCCCCAGGGACTGCACCTGGTGGATTCGCTCGGGACCTACGATCCCGAGCGTTCGCTCAAGCTCTCGGAAACGCTGCGCGCTGAGGGTTACTCCCCCGAGCTCGTTTCCGCGGCTCTGACGCAGGCCAAATTGCGCACCCAGGCCCGGGCCAAATTCGGTGAGTTCGCCGAACACATGGTGTTCACGCGCAACGGGCTCGAACAGGCCACTCGCTGGTCTGTGGCAGCCCTGCACGCACGTCGATTCGCACAAGCAGACCTCACACACGTGGCCGATCTGGGCTGCGGTATTGGAGCGGATTCCCTGGCCTTGGCCGCCCTCGATCGCACCGTGACCGCCGTTGAGAAGGACGAGCTGACCGCGGCAGTGGCCACTGTGAACCTCACCGGGTGGCCCCACGCGAACGTGATCTGCGGCGACGTCGAAACCCTTGATCTGGCCGGCCTCGAGAACGGTGCGCCCGACGGCGTATGGCTGGATCCCGCGCGCCGCCTTACGGGTTCGGGGCGCACCCAGCGCGTCTTCGACCCCGAGGCGTTCTCCCCTCCCCTGTCCTTTGTTACGGGCCTGGCCGAGCGAGGGTTGGCCGTTGGCGCCAAGCTGGGCCCCGGAATTCCGCACGACCACGTCCCCGCCGGAGCCGAGGCCCAGTGGGTCTCCGATCACGGTGATGTGGTGGAGGTGGTGCTGTGGTTCAACGCGGTTCGCCGTCAGGATGTGGCCCGGGCCGCTCTCGTCCTGGGTTCGCGTGCTGACGGTACGGCCACCGCGGCGGAGCTGACCTCCCACAGTTGGGAGTCCCCGGCACCCGAGGGCGACCTCTTGGGTGAGGTCGGCGAGTACTTCTACGAACCCGACGGCTCCGTGATCCGTGCCGGACTGGTCACCGATCTGGCACAACACTTGAACGCGCGCCTGATCCATCCCACTATTGCGTACCTTTCGGGCGATGAGCTCCACGAAAGCGCCTTGGCCACCGCGTACCGCGTACGCGAGGTACTCCCCCACAATGTGAAGACGCTCAAGAAGTGGGTGCGGGATCACAACGTGGGCACGCTGACCATCAAGAAGCGCGGCACGGACGTGACACCGGAGCAACTCAGGAAACAGCTGGCCCCTCGCGGTTCCGAAAAGGCCACCCTGGTGATGACACGTTTACACGAAAATGGGAAAGAACGTCGCGTGGCCTTAGTGGTTGACCCCGTACAATGAAGTACCCGCTAAGCAGTGCGAGATTCGGTGAAGAATTCCCGGCCTCGCTCATGGACCGCGGGACATCCCCGGTGCACCCATGAGAGGACCACTGCCGTGCACATTGATTTCGTCTCTTCCGAACGCTCCTCGTTGGGCGTCGAATGGGAGATCGCCCTGGTTGACCGTGAAACCGGAGAGCTCGAACCGCGCGGCCAGGAAGTCCTCGAGGCGGTCGTGGCCTCAAATCCCGAAATGGGCGAGGACGGCAACCACCCCCGCGTCACCGGTGAGTTCCTGCAGAACACCGTGGAAATGGTCACGGGCGTCTGTCATTCCGTGGAAGAGGCCACCGCACAACTGAAGCTGACCTCGGACGAAATCCGCAAGGTCGCCGACCCCAAGGGCCTGGAAATCTTCGCTGCCGGAACCCACCCGTTCTCGGAGTGGCAGGATCAGGCCGTGGTGGACAAGGAGCGCTACTACAAGGTGGTGGACCGCGCGCAGTACTGGGGCCGCCAAATGGTGATCTACGGTCTGCACGTGCACGTGGGGGTGGATCACAAGAACAAGGCCCTGCCCATTCTCGAGGGCCTCTTGAATTACTATCCGCATCTGCTGGCGCTTTCGGCCAACTCTCCGTACTGGTGCGGTCACGACACCGGTTATGCCTCCCACCGCTCCCAGGTGTTTCAGCAACTGCCCACCGCGGGTCTGCCGTTCCAATTCAAGACCTGGGACGAATACGAGTCCTACGTGCAAGATCTGCTGACCACCGGCGTGATTGAGGACGATTCCGAGAACCGCTGGGACATCCGACCCGTTCCCCGCTTCGGAACCGTGGAGATGCGCGTGTGCGATGGGCCCTCCACCCTGCACGATGTGAGCGCGCTGACCGCCCTGACCCAGTGCCTCGTGGAGTCCTTCTCCCGCACCCTCAACGATGGCGGAACCATTCACACCATGCCGCCGTGGCACCACCAGGAGAACAAGTGGCGCGCGGCCCGTTACGGTCTGGACGCCATCATCATTCAGAACGCACAGAGTGAAGAGCGGCTGGTCACCGAGGACCTCACCGAACTGCTCAACAAGCTGGAGCCCATTGCCTCGGACCTCAGTTGCAGCGACGAGCTGGCGCGCGTGGAGGACATCATCCAGCACGGTGCCGGGTACCAGCGCCAGCAGCGGGTGGCCACGGAGAACAACGGTGACCTGCGCGCCGTCGTCCTGGATATCGTGGCGCGCAACCGCGACTCGGTGGGCTGAGCCACTGTCCCGGCAATGCCCGGGGCTCGCCCACCAAGCCGCCGTTCAAAACCGCACGGTCTAAGCCCTACGCGGCGCCCATCGACACCGTGGACACCGGCAACCCCGGATCCGCGGTGAACACGATGCCCGTTGCCGAGCGGCCTTCGGCCACCAACCGCGCTCCCAACGCAGCAACCATGGCCCCGTTGTCGGTGCATAAGCTCAGCGGCGGCACAATCACCTCGATCCCCTGCGCATTGCAGCGTTCGGTCACGAGCGCACGCAACCGTGAATTGGCGGCCACGCCACCTCCCACGAGCAGCGTGTCGATCGAGTTCTCGGTGCACGCGAGCACGGTCTTGCGGGAAATCACGTCCACCACGGATTCCTGGAAGGACGCTGCGACGTCTGCGACCGGAACCGGTTGGCCGGACGCTTCGTAGGTCTCCACCACCCGGGCTACCGCAGTCTTGAGCCCGGAGAAGGACATGTCGTAACGGTGCGATCCAGGCTTTTCGGCCGATCCCATGTACTTGCCCGCGGTCAACCCGCGCGGGAAGCGGAATGCGGTGGGGTCACCGTTCTGAGCGGCCTTGTCGATAGCCGGTCCCCCGGGGTAGCCCAGCCCGAGCAAGCGGGCGACCTTGTCGTAGGCCTCGCCGGCGGCGTCGTCGATCGTCGCACCCAGCAAGCGGACGTCGCCGGTGATGTCCGGAACCGAGAGAATTTCGGTGTGTCCGCCCGAGACGAGCAGCGCACCCAGGTTGTCGGGCAGTTCGTCGTTGTCGTCGAGCAATCCCACGCTCACGTGGGCGACCAGGTGGTTGATCGCGTAGAGCGGCTTTTCCGTGGCGACTGCGAGCGCCTTGGCTGCGGCCACGCCCACCATGAGCGCGCCGGCCAGGCCGGGCCCGGAGGTCACCGCGATCGCGTCGATCTCGTCGAGTGTCACGCCGGCATCATCGAGGGCGGCCTGCAACGTGGGCACGAAGGCCTCGAGGTGCGCCCGGGAGGCGATTTCGGGGATCACACCGCCGAAACGCACGTGTTCGTCCATGGACGAGGACACGGTGTTGGTCAGCAGGTCGGTGCCGCGCACGATGCCCACGCCCGTTTCGTCGCACGAGGATTCGATGCCCAGCACGAGCGGTTCAGCGGTTGCCATGAATGGTCCTTCCGTCCGCGCTGCGCTGCGGCGGCCCGGCCGGGACCAGTTCGCAGCGCATGATCAGCGCGTCATGTCCGTCCCCGTAGTAGCCGGGGCGGGTGTGAATGTGTTCGTAGCCGAAGCGCTTGTACAGCTCTTGCGCCCGGTGATTGTCCGAGCGCACCTCCAGCAGGATTTCGGTGCCGCGGGAGTGGATCGCGGCCTCGTGCAGGGTGCGTAGCAGGGCACTGCCCAGGCCCTTGCCTTCGTGCCCGCTGGCCACGGCGATGGTCTGGACGTCCGCGACCGGAGGGATACACATCATTCCCGCGTAACCCACGATCTCTCGGCCCCTGACCAGCACCCAATACTGGCGGGTGGGGTGGGCCAGTTCCTCGTCGAACATGCGGCGTGGCCACGCGTCCTCAGGGAACAGCGAGGTCTCCAGCGCGTAGACCTCGTCCAGGTCCGCCGGTTGCATGGGTCGCAGGGCGTAGCCCTCCTGCAACGACGACGCCGCTGCCCCGGCCGCCTCGTGTCCGGTCACCGCAGTGCCTTCTTACGTTGCACGGGCACCTTGGCGTCCGACTCGCGCAAGTAGAGCGGAGACGTGTCCGTGCTCAGCTCCGTGCCGCGTTCCTGCAGCGCCCAAGCAGCGCGGGAGAGATCGGCGGCGGTGGGCTGCCAGTCGGTAGAGTCCGCCACGGCATAGGGCAAATGATCGGAGTACAGCCCGGCCCCGTAGCCGTAGATCGGCAGTTTGGGTAGTTCCTCGGGCGCGGTGACCTGCGGTCCGTTCAGGGATACCGCGAAGCGTCCGTGGCCGTCCTCGTGCGTCACGTAGCGGCCCCAGTACAGCTCTTTGCGGCGGGCATCGGTGGCAACCAGGAACTCCGTGCCGTCCACCGTGGATTGGGCGGCGCGATGGGCCAGCGCGTCCAAAGAGCACATTCCATGCACCGGTAGGTTCCACACGAAACCGAACGTGCGCGCGCTCACCAGACCGGCGCGCAGACCAGTAAACGGACCGGGCCCCGTGCCCACCAGAATGGACGTCAACTGTGACGGTTCAAGGTCCACCTGACCCAGCAGGTTGTACACGGCCGGAGCCAGAGCTTCCGCGTGGGAACGGGTGTCCTGGGTGGCGAATTCCGCGAGCACCTCCCCGTTACGGGTCAGCGCCGCGGACGCAATGGACGACGAATCCAGACTCAGCACAAGCACCCGAACAGTCTAAGCCCCGCCGCTGGTCGCCGACCGGCCACGGTGGGGGGTGGCACTGCCCGGACCAGCTGAGCGTTTTCGCTCAAGTGTCGAGGCGGCCAGTGTTCCGCGTCGGCTCAGAGGTCCAGGCGCTCGAACCAACGGGGCCCGTATCCGCGCATGATGATGGTGCGCGGTTCATCCGATTCCTGCTCGTCCTCGTCCCATTCCTCGTTGAGGGCATCGAGCGCGCTCGACAGGGACTGGGGTTCGTCGGAAGTCGCGGAGTCCCCGCTCGATGCTTTGGCGGCCGTCTCGGCCTGCTCGGTTTCGCCCGCACTCTGGTTGATCTCGTAGTTCAGCGCGAAAGCCGCCGACGGTGCTCCCACAGCCCCCCGCGGCCGCACAATGTCAATGACCAGGCGGGACTCACTCAAGTGCTCGACCTTGCCCGTGCCCCACTCGACCACGGTGACGCTGGATTCCACGGTGTCCTCCAGATCGATGTTGTCGATGTCCGCGGCAGTATCCAGACGGTAGGCATCCACGTGCACCAGATCCGGCCCGCCGGGGTTGGGCCCGTCCGGCAGGTTCGGGTGCTGCCGGGAGAGCACGAACGTGGGCGAGATGATCCCCTCGCGCACACCCAGGCCCGCACCCAGACCCTGGGTGAACGTGGTCTTGCCCGCGCCCAGTTCGCCGTTGAGCATGAGCAGATCCCCTGCCTTCAGATACGAAGCAAGTTTCTGCGCGATCAGCTGGGTTTCTTCTGCGGAGGCGGGGTACCGGGTCAGTGTCCAGTTGGGCTGGGTGTAGGACTCCCCCGAGGAATCGCGGGTGGGCCGCGGGTCCTGGGGCAGACTGTGTGCGGCCAACGCACTCGCGCTGCGGGAGACAGTCACGTCCCCCAGGGTCAGGTGACTGTGGCTCGTGTACTCACGAGGTACACGCGGAGACACTCGCGTGACGATCTCGTAGTTGATACTGCCGGAGGCGTCCGCCCATTCGGTCGCGGAGGGGTAGTCACCGGCGCCGAAGAGCACTGCCTCGTCCCCGATATGCACCATGGGATCCACCGCTTCATCCACCACGGGAGTCCCGGCGGGGACGCCCTCGGGTGTGACGGTCCTCCCTTGCGCCAGGTCGATCACGCACTGGTCCATGGCGATCCGGCCTACCACGGGGTAAACCCGGCCCCCGATGTACACGGGAGCTCCGGTCGCAACGCGCGGAACGCCGTCGGCATAGCCCAACGGAATGAGGGCTAGGTGCGTGGGGCTCTCCGTGTGGTAGGTCAGCCCGTAGGAGACGCCCTGACCGGCGGGAACGGCCTTGACGTTGGCCACGCGGGTGCGCAAAGTCATGGCGGGGATCAGGCCGAAGTCCTTGGGCGTGCGGTCCTCGAAGGGGCTCAGCCCGTAGATGCCCAGGCCCACACGCACGGCGTCGCGCAGGATGTAGTCAGGGTCCTCGAGCTGGTCCGCGGACAGCAGAGCCGGGGTGTTGGCCGCGTGGATCATGGTTGGTTTCAGGCCGGCCTTGCGTGCGATGCGCACCGCGTCCGTCAACGCGTTGAGTTGCTCCATGGTCTCGTCACCGCGGGCGGGTTCGTCCGCCACCGAAAGGTGCGTAAAGATGCCTTCCACGTGGACCAGGCCTTCGTTCTGAGCAGCGACCACGCGATCCACGAGATCCGGCCACTGGGCTGCGGTGGACCCGTTGCGCCCCAGGCCGGTGTCGATCTTCAAGTGCAACGTGGCAGTCTTGCCGGTCTCCTGGGCGGCCTTCAGAACGGCGTCGAGCTCCCAGCCACTGATGCCCAAGGAAACATGGTGTTCGAGCGCGTCGAAGAAGTCGGTGCTCGTCGTGTGCAGCCACGACAACACGGGGGCGGTGATGCCCGCGTAGCGCAGCGCGAGTGCCTCGCTCACGTGCGCGGTGCCCAGCATGTCCGCACCGGCGGAGAGCGCCGTGCGAGCAACCTCGGGCGCGCCATGACCGTAACCATCCGCTTTGACCACGGCAATCAGTTTTCGTCCACGCGCCAACTGCGTTAATCGGACCACGTTGTGCCACACCGCGGAGAGGTCAATGACCGCGCTGCGCTCGCTGGGTTCTTCGGATTGCCACGACGTTGTTACGCTCACGCCCTCCATTGTGCCTGTTACGTGCGCCCGAGGCGTTCTGGACGATCCTCGACCACCCCGCGCCGCACCGCTTCCCGTTAGGCTGGTCGCGTGCCCCAACAGACCCCGCCGCGCGTGCTGCTCGTGAGCATGCACACCTCGCCAGTGGACCAGCCCGGCTCTGGCGACGCCGGCGGCATGAATGTGTATGTCCTGCACCTGGCCCGATCACTGTCCCAGCGTGGCTGGGCCGTGGACATGGCCACCCTTGACCGGGACCTTTCGTCGCCGGCAGGAGTCACCGTTTCCTCCTTGTCACCGGGTCTCCGCTTGCTGTCCGTCGCGGTTCCGGCAGGGGCCAGCGCACCCAAGGAACAACTTCCCGACTTCGCGGTCGAGTTCGGCCGCGCGCTCGCCGCCTTTTATGACGACGACGCCGCCCCCCTGCTGGTACACGCCCACTACTGGCTGTCCGGGGTAGCGGCCCGTGAAGTTTGTGAGGCGCTCAAGATCCCCCTGATGCTCACTCTGCACACCTCCGCCGCAGCGAAAAACCTCCGCGCCGGTCCGGGCGAGAACCCGGAACCCGCGTCCCGCGAACGCGCCGAGCGGGACCTCGTAGCCAGCTCGTGCACTCTGGTGGTGAACACCCCGGCCGAGGCCGATCACATGGTGGAGCTCTACGGTGCGGCCCAGGACCGGATCCGAGTGATCCCTCCCGGGGTGGATCCGGAGATCTTCTATCCGGCGTTGAAGAACCGACCCCCCGGCGGTTCAATGGTGTCTCCAAGAGATTCCACTCCCGACCCCTCATCCTCAGAAGATGCAGAGACACCTCCGTTCACGGTGCTCTGCGCCGGCAGGATGCAGCCCCTCAAGGGCCCGCAAATTCTGGTCGGCGCAATGCGGCTGCTGCGCCAAGAGCATCCGGACTGCGCCATCCGACTAATCCTGGCCGGAGTGGGTTCTCCCGAATTCCTGGCGGAGCTGCATCGGCTGGTGGATGAGTACGACGTGGCTGATGCCGTGGATTTCCAAGGGTCCATGCCGTCTCATGACCTGGCGGATCTGATGCGCTCCGTGGATGCCGTGGCTATGCCTTCCTCATCGGAAACCTTCGGGCTAGTCGCTTTGGAAGCGCAGGCCTGCGGAACCCCGGTGCTCGCGACGGATGTGGATGGGTTGCGCTACGCCGTAGAGGACAATCACACCGGATGGCTGGTGCCCGGGCGGACTGCCGAGGTCTGGGCCCAGGAACTGTACCGAGCGGCGTCGAATACCGAACAATGGCGGGCCATGTCCCAAGCCGCGGCGGAGCGGGCACGCAAGCTCACGTGGGACCACGTGGCCGCCCAACATGAGGTGGCTTACACACGCTGCGCGGGCGAGCGCGTAAACGCCTAGACTCGAGAGTGTGACCACCGCGTATCTCAGCCGTGAATCGTTGGCCAGGTATCTGGATCGATCCCGGATCACCGGAGCCGTAGCAACCCCCCGCGAAGCAAACCTGCGCAATATCCAGGGATTCCTTGACGGCGACCAGCACCAACACATGGGCGTCGAACAGACCAAGGACTGGACCTACAAGTCCGTCTTCAAGCTCATGCGTGACCGCGTGGGCATCAACGAGGACCCCAAGTACACAGAGGGCCAGGACTCCATTTCCGCTGCGCTGTGCATTGCCGCGCTGGACAAGTACGCGGATATTTTCAGCGAGGCCGTCAAGGGACGCAAGCGCCTTCTGTTCGCCACCGGTCACCCCGCCGGACTCGCCCCCGTCTATGCCAGGCTCGCCCGCGTCGCCCGCAAATCCGGTGCGCGCGTGCTCCGCGTGGACGGTGCTATTCCGTTCGAGGACGGCGATGTACGCCAGATCGAAGACGTCGTGATGGTCGAACAATACGGCGGCCTGCGGCACACGCATTTCCCGGAGCCCATGAAGTTGGTGCTGGAGCAATTGGCGGCTGAGGGCCGAGAGCAGCCGGATCTGGTGATTTCCGATCACGGTATGGCTGGTTACGCGGGGTCTCAAGCCAAACTGCGCACCATCGCGATGGGCGACTGCAACGACCCCGGTATCTTCGTGGCCGAGGCCCAGGGCGACGTGGAGGTCACCGTTCCCCTGGATGACAACGTGGCACCGCACCTTTACAACCCGTTGGTCGACTACATCATCTCCAGCGCGGGCCTGGCGGGGCAGGACCGGCGGTAGCTCTCCCACCTGACATTCTGGACATCCCTACGCCACTTTGCGCGGGCGAACATGGCTCGGGGATGACTCAGATCTCGGGCACCAGCTGAATCAACGGCGCCCGGTACCGAAGT
>NZ_BAAAQA010000003.1:0-180860 GCF_039531425.1 Kocuria atrinae | reverse complement strand
CCATCGGTACCGGGCGCCATCGTTCATTTTAAAGCGTGTTTAGCGCTCGATCTCGCCGCGAATGAACTTCTCGACATTCTCGCGAGCGGTGTCGTCGTCGAACTGCTCGGGCGGGGACTTCATGAAGTACGAGGACGCAGAGGTCAGCGGGCCGCCGATGCCGCGGTCCAGGCCGATCTTGGCGGCGCGGATGGCGTCGATGATCACGCCGGCGGAGTTCGGGGAGTCCCACACCTCGAGCTTGTACTCCAGGGAGATGGGCGCGTTGCCGAAGCCGTGGCCCTCAAGGCGCACGAACGCGAACTTGCGATCGTCCAACCACCCCACGTAGTCGGAGGGGCCGATATGAACATCCTTGGCGCGCATCTCGTGCGGCACGTTGGAGGTCACGGCCTGGGTCTTGGAGATTTTCTTGGACTCCAAGCGGGAACGCTCGAGCATGTTCTTGAAGTCCATGTTGCCGCCCACATTGAGCTGGTAAGTACGGTCCAGCACGTACCCGCGATCCTCGAGCAGCTTGGCCAGCACGCGGTGGGTGATGGTCGCGCCCACCTGGGACTTGATGTCGTCACCGACGATGGGAACACCGGCGTCGCGGAACTTCTGGGCCCACTCCTCGGTGCCGGCGATGAACACGGGCAGCGCGTTGACGAAGGCTACGCCCGCGTCGATGGCAGCCTGCGCGTAGTACCGATCAGCGTCCTCGGAGCCCACGGGCAAGTAGGAGACGAGCACGTCCACCTTGGCGTCGCGCAGCGCCTGAGCCACGTCCACGGGTTCGGCGTCCGACTCGGTGATCATCTCGCGGTAGTACTCCCCCAGGCCGTCCAGGGTGGGTCCGCGCTGCACGGAGACGCCCAGGTTGGGAACGTCCGCGATCTTCATAGTGTTGTTCTCGGAGGCCAGGATCGCATCGGAAAGATCCAGGCCCACCTTGGCCGCGTCCACGTCGAAGGCCGCCACGAATTCGACATCACGCACGTGGTAGGGGCCGAACTGCACGTGCATCAGGCCGGGGACGGCCTCGGAAGGGTCGGCGTCGCGGTAGAAGTGCACGCCCTGGATCAGCGATGTGGCACAGTTGCCCACACCTGCAATGGCCACGCGAATGGGGTGTTCGGACACGGTTCTCCTCGGGGAATCAAGTAGTCAGTGGTCATTGTGCAGACACACGCCGACACACGGGTGATTGACCACCAGAAGTGCCGCGCCGCACAGAACCAAATCCACAGTCTAGTCAAGCAACGTGACGGTTAACGCACCGTTGCGAACGGTCATCGACCGGGGATCACCAGGTCAGTGCGGCCTCTACAAGCAGCAGTACGGACACCGCCAGGAACACCACGCCCGCAATGAGTTCTACAGCCACGGAATGCGCTTGGAACCTCGCGGCCAATGCCGGCACGGAGCCGAACCATGCCACCGCGCAGAACCACGCCAGCCCCACCACGAACAAGAGCACGGCCACGAGCATTGATTCCCACCACAGCGCATTGGCCGGCACAACCGAGGCGAACAGTGCAATGAAGAACACGATGGCCTTGGCGTTCGACAGATTGGTGATGATGCCCTGCACCACCGCTCGGAATCCGGTCAGGTTCTTGGTGCCCAGGATCCCTCCGCCGTGCGCGCTGGGCGCAGGCTCGGGGATCTGCTCGGCGGCTTCCACGGTGGCCGGCGACGGCGCCGCCTCCCCCGAGCCGGGTACGGCACCGCCCGTGGTGGTCGCGCGGACAGTCTCCGAACGACGTCGTGAACTCGCCTTGGCCGCGAGCGCCGAACGAATCGAGCCGTAACCCATCCATGCGAGGAACAGCGCGCCGGCGATCTGGATGGTGAGCTTGAGAACCTCGTTCTGGTTGATCACCACCGTGACGCCGGTGAGCGAGAGCGTGATCCAAATGATGTTGCCGATCATCACACCCAGGGCCGTGAGCATGGCCTTGCCGCGGGAGGACAGGAACGCGTTGCGGAGGATGACCAGGATGTCCGGGCCGGGCGAGACGATGCCCGCGATCCACAGGCCGAGTAGTGCTAAGTACTGTGTGGTGCTCATGCGTGCTTGGAGTCGGTCGCGGCACCCCAGATGTTGATGTCTGCGTCCGTGACGAGGGAGTCGATGCGCTCGAGTTCGGCGTCCGAGAAATCCAGGTTCTGTACGGCCGCCGCGGAATCGGCGATCTGCTCGGGTGACGAAGCCCCCACGAGTGCGGTGGTGACCTGCCCTTCCGCCTGCGGGCGCAGAACCCACGCAATGGCCATCTGGGCCAGCGTCTGACCGCGGTCTTCGGCCATGGAGTTCAGTTCCTTGATCTGCTCCAGCGTGTTGTCGGTCAACCATTCTGGGTTGAGAGACTTGCCCGCGGCGGCGCGAGACTCCTCCGGGACGCCACCCAGATATTTATTGGTGAGCATGCCCTGGGCCAGCGGAGAGAAACTGATGGAACCCATTCCGGCGTCGGTCAATGCTACGAGCAAGTTCTTTCCGTCAGCGCGCTCGTTGGGCTGTTCGATCCAGCGGTTGAGCATGGAGTACGAGGGCTGGTGGATAAGCAGCGGGGTGCCCAGCTCCTTCATGATCTTCTGCGCAGCCAGCGTGAGGTCAGCGCTGTAGGAGGAGATGCCCACGTAGCTGGCTCGACCTGAGCGCACGATGTGGTCCAGCGCGCCCATGGTCTCCTCGAGCGGAGTGTCGGCATCGGGGCGGTGGTGGTAGAAGATGTCCACGCGATCCAGGCCCATGCGTTCCAGGGATTGGTCGATGGAGTCCAAGAGGTACTTCCGCGAGCCGCCCACTCCCCCGTACGGGCCCGGCCACATCTGCCAGCCGGCCTTGGTCGAGATAATGAGTTCCTGGCGGTACCGGGCGAAGTCCTCACGGAGGATCCGGCCGAAGTTCAATTCGGCGGAGCCGGCCGGCGGGCCGTAGTTGTTGGCCAGATCGAAGTGGGTGATACCCAGGTCGAAGGCCTTGCGCAGGGTGGCGCGCATGTTTGCCACTGGGGTGTCGTCACCAAAGTTGTGCCACAGCCCCAGGGACAGCGCGGGCAGCTTCAAACCAGAGTTCCCCACCCGCCGATAGGGCATGGTTTCGTAGCGGTCCTGGGCCGCGGTCCAGACAGTGTCATCACCGAAAGTCAGCATGGGAACTAGTCTGCCACCTGACTCAAAGCGACCTGTTATTTGACTCATAAGCTTTCTCTCGAACACGTCAGGGATACTTGGGGAGGCGGGTTTCCGCCACCCCGTTAGTCCGTGTCTGACCACCAAATTCAGGAGATCGCACCGTGTCGCTCACCAATACCGCCATGGCCAGGTTGCGCGCCATGATCCTCAATGGTGAGCTGGGCCCCGGCGACAGGCTGCCCCCGGAGAAGGAACTGGCAGATCGCCTGGGCCTGTCACGTAGTTCGCTACGCGAAGCGGTCAAGGCACTCGAAGTGGTGCGGATTCTGGACATCAGGCAGGGCGACGGCACGTACGTGACGGAGTTGAACACCCAGCACCTCTCCGAGGCGATCTCTTTCGTACTGGAGTTGCATCAGAACTCATCAGTCCTGGAGCTGCTGGAAACCCGCCGCGTTCTGGAAGCTGCCGCGGTCGAATTAGCCGCAGCACGGATCTCGGAGGAGCAGCTCGAGAAAATCCAGCGGACTCTGGACGATACGGATGTGGAGAACATCGACTCGCTCGTGGACCAGGACCTGGCCTTTCACGGCATCATCGGAGATGCCGCCGGCAATGGCTATCTGAGCTCCCTGACGGGCAGCCTCAACTCACGAACTGTTCGGGCCCGCGCCTGGCGCGGGATGACGCAGCAGGGCTCGGCCGAACGCACTATGGAAGAGCACCAGGAGATTCTGGACGCCCTCCGCCGCAGGGACCCCGCGCTGGCCCGCGCCGCCATGATCCACCACCTTCAGGGCGTGGAGCGCTGGCTGCGCATTGCCCTGACCGAAACCCCCGTCTCAGACATCCCGGAAGACCTCAACGGCCCGGCCGATTGAGCATGTCAACCGGCCGGGCCGTTCTGGTTCGCTAGCATCGATCACTCGGCAGGGCGCAGGCGCAGAGCCTCCATACCACCGTCCACTGCAAGATCGACGCCACTGGTCGATGCGTTGAGTGGGCTGGCCAAATAGCAAATGGCGGAGGCCACCTCGTCCGGTTCCACGAGCCGTCCGTGCGGCTGGCGAGCGTTCAGGGCTGCCCGTTCGGCTTCGGGGTCGGGCGCCTTGGACAGCAAATTGCCGATCCAGGGGGTGTTGGCGGTTCCCGGATTCACGCAGTTCACCCGGATTCCCTCGCGCAGGTGATCCGCTGCCATGGCCCGGGTCATCGCGAGAATCGCACCCTTGGTAGCCGAGTACAGCACTCGTTCGGGCAGACCCGCGGTCGCCGCGATGGAGCACGTGTTGACCACGGACGCGTGCTTCGATTTCCGCAGGTACGGCAGCGCCGCCCGGGTCACGCGGACCATACCGACCACGTTGATGTCCCAGACGCGGTGCCACTCATCGTCGTCGTTGGCGGCGACGTCACCCTGGGCCCCGATTCCGGCATTGTTGATCACCACGTCGATCCCGCCCAGTTCGGCCACGACCTTGTCGATCGCGTTCTGGACCGAGGCGTCGTCGGCGACGTCGCACTGGACCTGAACCGCGCCCGTGGCAGCGTTCGCGGGGTTGAGATCGAGAACGGCAACTTTGGCACCTTTAGCCTGCAAAGCCCGGGTCGCGGAATCTCCGATCCCCGAAGCACCTCCGGTGACAACGGCCACCAGTCCATCGAATTCTTGTGAGCTCATGAATGTCTCTCCTCGTTACTTCGGTGCTGGCCGGTTCAGGAACGGGCAACCATGCGGTGACGCTGTTGACCGATACCCTCGATCTCCACCTCCACCACGTCGCCGTCCTTCAAATACGGGAACTTTCCGGACAGCGCTACGCCCTTGGGCGTGCCGGTGGAGATGATGTCCCCCGGTTCCAGCTGCATGTAATGGGACAGGTGCTTCACGATGTACTCGACCGAGAAGATCATGTCCGAGGTCCGCGATCCCTGCCGCGGCTCGCCGTTGACTGAGGAACCCAGTGCCACGTCGTGCGGGTCGAACTCATCCGCGGTCACAACCACCGGCCCCAGTGGCATGTAGTCCTTGATGCACTTGCCCTTGGACCACTGGCCCCCCGAGTCTTCGATCTGATAGGCACGCTCGGACAGATCGTCCGCCAGGGTATAGCCGGCAATACATTCCGCAGCTTCTGCTTCGGTCTCCAAATAGGCCGCTTGCTTGCCCACCACGATGACCAGCTCGACTTCCCAGTCGCTCTTCTCTGACCCCGGTGGCAACGCGATGTTGTCGTTGGGGCCGGTCAAGGTGTTGGGAGTCTTGAAGAAGATGATGGGCAGTTTGGGAGGTGCGTCACCCGACTCGGCAGCGTGCTCCACGTAGTTCTGGCCGATGCAGATCACCGCAGAAGGCCTGGTGAGTGGCGCACCGATGCGCTGACCGGTGATGTCCGCGTTCGACAGCTCGCCGCGTTCCAGGGCAGCTCGCAGGGATTCGATCCCCCCGGTCGCGAAAAACTCCGGGTCGAAATCCTTCACCGCTGCGGAAGCATCGTAATGCGCCCCCTGATATTCGACGACCGGGATTTCTTGCCCCTTCTCGCCCACTCGCATCAGTTTCATGTGTTCCTCCGTGTATCTCGTTGAGCAGTAGTGTCTTTGGATCAGTGATTGGTGATGAGCCCCGCATCCGCGGCTGCGGACCAGAATTCGTCCGGGACAGGTGTCTCGAAGAGCTCCACATTGCGGCGCACGTGGTCCGGAGTCCTCATCCCCACCACGCTGGTCACGATCGCCGAATGGCGCATCGGGAAGGCCAGAGCTGCGGCAGGCAAGGTGGTGCTGTACTCTGCCGCGAGATCCGCCAGTTTCCTGGCCCGCGCGAGGAGCTCCGGCGGAGCGGCGTCGTAGTTGTAATGCGCGTCGTCCGGGACATCCTGGCGGGCCAGGAGACCCGAGTTGAAAACTCCCACCGCATTGACTTTCACGTTGTGCTCCACGCACGCGGGCAGCAACGATTGAGCCGCCTCCTGTTCCAGGAGCGTGTACCGGCCGGCCAACATGATGATGTCCGGTTGAGTTTCCCCCACGAACCGTTCCAGCATTTGCCACTGGTTCATGCCGGCACCCCAGGCTTGGATCACGCCTTGCTCGCGCAGCTCTGACAAAGCGGGTACTGCTCCGTGCAACGCCTGCTCCCAGTACTCATCCGGGTCGTGGATATAGGCGATGTCCACCCGGTCCAGTCCCAGGCGTTCCAAGGATTCCTCGAGGGACCGCTTCACGCCGTCCGAGGAGTAATCCCGCACGCGGTACAGGTCATCAGGAACTTCGAATCCCTCGGTGTCCTTTCCCTGAGGATGTGGGTTGTCCCGGAGCAAACGTCCCACCTTGGTGGAGAGAATGAACTCGTCGCGCGGCTTGGTCTGCAGAAATGCGCCGAGCCTCCGTTCCGAGAGTCCCAACCCGTAGTGCGGTGCGGTATCGAAGTGGCGAATTCCCAAGTCCCACGCCGTTTCGAGCGCCTCACGGGCCGTGGCGTCATCGACCGTGCGGTATAGGTTTCCGAGCTGTGCCGCCCCGTAACCCAGTCGACCGTGACGGGCGATTGCTTCTTCGAGTGATGGCTTCATAACGGTTGTCCTCTTGACGTTCACAAGTTGTTCTGGTGGTTGCTGTGCGGAGCGCTCTCCGCATTGGTAGCGGTCGCACTGGTAGCCGTCGCTGTCTGCTCACTCAGGCCGTAGATCCGCTGCGCGGTCAAGGATGCGATTGACTCGAGCGCTGGCCCGGTCAGGTCGGGTTTCAGCAGCTGGATCTGGAACTGAATGCAGTCCCGTGGTCGGACCCATCCCTTCCCCGATACCGGTGCGTCAGAACCGAGCATGACGCGTTCGTGGCCGAAGTTCCTGAGCGCAAACCGCAGCGGCGCGCTGCACAATTCAGCGGCCTCAGGTGTCAGCACTGTTCGCGAGGACTGCTCGGTTGCCGGCTCCGATCTGGCTCTCTGCGGCTGATACGGCGGGGGCATTTCGGCGACCAGGCCCGAACACTTCACAACCACCCGGGGGTCGGCCGCCAGCGTTGCGATGTCGTCACGCCAGCGCGTCAGGTCCTGCCCCAGCGGAGGCTTTCCCAGATGGTCAAGCACCAGGGTTCCGTCCGTGTCGAGCATCCGCAGCATGTGCGTCACCTCCACGAGCTGGTGGGCCCGAACGCACACGTCGAACGGCAATCCGGCCGAATGCACTGCAGCAATGACGCCGACGACGTCGCGAGACGCCAATTCTCCCGGGCCAAGTTCTTGCAGGTTGTGTCTGACTCCAGCCACGCGTGGTGTGTCTGCGAGCGCGCTCATCGTGTCCTGAGTGGCACCCATCCCATGGGGTAATGCCGCGATGATGCCCAGGACCTTGTCGTTCCGTTCGGCAATGTCGAGCAGCCATTCCAGCTCAGCTCTCTCGTAGCCGACGTCGACCCCCGCCTCCACCAGCACCGAGGGCAGAGGTTCCGATTCCTCGAACAGGTCCTCCGTGGGAAGGCCTGCTCCTCGGACCCAGTTCCACGGCAGGTGGTGCAGATCCCACAGGTGACGGTGGGAATCCACCACGGGCACCAGGGTGTGCTCGGGGGCCGACGTCGTCTGATTCATTACTACGCAGCCCTCCCCGCGCCGGTGGTGTTCACCAAGGTAGGAGTTTCCGGGATCACGCCTACCGTGAGCAGGAGATTGGCGTACTGGCGCTGCTCACCGGTGGCGATGACCACAGCCACGTCATTCTCGCGAGCACGGTCGTAGAACGTGAACCGTTCCAATCCCGTCAATTCGACCTGGGATCCGAGGGTCTCGCCGTAGCCCTCGACGGCCGGCGAAGCGGCGCCGTCGGCGTTCTCCATGTACTCGGCGGCCTCTACCGGAACCGTGGTAATTAGGAGCTCCAGAACCTGGTCCGCCGTCAGCAACCCCGGTGCCACGTTGAGCGGGACCCGTGTGGCGCGAGGGCCCACCCCCGTGACGTGGGGGTAGTTGCCATCGGCGATGAGGATCTTGGTTCCGTGACCGCACCGGGCCAATGCGGCCAACAACTCTGGATGGGTGATTGGTGTTCGCATCATGAGTTACTGCCCGCGGTCTGCTTGTCGGTCACGGACTTGACCTCAGCGAAAATCTCTTCTTCGATCTCCTCGAGGGAACGGCCCTTGGTCTCCGGCACCCGCAGAATCGTGTAAGCCGTTCCTGCCACTGACAGGACCGCGAAGACCATGAAGATCCACGGGCCCATGCCTGCGAGCAGCATGGGGAACACCAGGGCGAAGGTCGCATTGAGCAGGTACTGCGTGAAGGTGATGATGCCGGTACCGATAGCGCGAGTCTGCAGCGGCAGGATCTCCGGAACGTACAGCCAGAACACCGGGCCCAGTCCGAAGCCGAAGGAGAAGGTGTAGACGAACACCGCAGCCACGGCGATCCACCCGGATTCGGCGAAGAAGGTCAAGACGACCATCGCCACTGCCTGACCAGCCATGGAGACGGCGAGCATTTTCACACGGCCCATCTTGTCGATCAGCGGTAGAGCAATGGCTGTGGAGATCACCAGGGCCGTGCCCACGCCGTAGTTGGCCACGGCACCGGGGTTGTTACCAAGCCCCTCCACGTCCTTGAAGATGATGGGCGCGTAGTAGACCACCGCGTTGATGCCGGTCCACACCTGGAAGAACGTCAGGATGGCAAGAATGGTGAGCGGTTTCCGCGCGTCGGACAGGACACCGCCCAGGCCCTTGGTGGGGCGGTCCAGGACCTCTTCGATTTCCTGGATTTCCTTGGCCGCGAATTCCTCACCACCGCGCATGGTCCGCAGAACGTTGAGCGCGTCTCGGGAACGACCACGCATCATCAACCAGCGAGGTGAGGGCGGAGCGATGACCATACCCACGAAGAAGATCACTGCAGGAATCACGCCCAAGCCGAGCATCCAGCGCCAGCCGTCGGGGGTGCTGTGGAAGATGTCGCCCACCGCGTAGGCGGCCAGGATTCCGACATTCACGGCAAGCTGGTACAGGCCGGTCAGCAGACCACGAACACGCGTGGGTGCCAACTCCGACAGGTAGATCAAGCCGAACATGTTGGCAATACCGATACCGAATCCCAGGAAGAACCGCGCAGCCATCAGGCCAACGGGGCCCGAAACAATGGCGCAGAACAAGGATCCGAGAATGAAGATCACACCACCAACCAGCAGGATCTGCCGCCGGTCGAAGCGACGAGCCGCAATGGTGGAGACCACGATGGAGGGCAGCGCGCCGTAGAGCAGCAGCGAGGTGATGAGGCCGGTCTGTGATGCCGTGAGGCCAAATTGGCCCTCGAGCAATGGCAAGGCACCCGAGATGGCCCCGGAGTCGAAGCCGTACAACAGGCCGGACAAGCCCGCCAGTACCGCGACCAGGTACACCTTGCGCGGGATCGGCTCGCGCATGAAGTCTGCCTGGGCCGCCTTACCGGGAGCAGCCGACGTTGCTGCGCCAGTTGTACGTGTGTCACGCGTTTCGCCGTGAATTTCAGGCGCGGCAGCGGCGCGCGATGAACCGAAATTGGACATGAGAACCCCTAAAGGTCATTCGTGGGTCGGCATCTTTGCCGGCCCTCACGTTGGATGAGGTAAAAATCAGAACTGAGGCGGGCGTCGCTAGACGCTGACACCCACGGGGGTGTCGGTGGTCGCCCACTCGGCACCGTTCGGGAACTCGTACCGGGCCAAGGATGGCTGGGACATTTCCGCTGTGGAGCCCGGCGCTTCGGGCGGCCAGTACCGTCCGTCATGGACGTCCACGGGTGTCAGAAAATGTTCGTGCAAGTGGTCCACGAACTCGATCATGCGGGAGTTGTCCAGCTGCCCGGAGATGGCAATGGAATCAAAGAAGGACAAGTGCTGGACCAGTTCGCACAGGCCCACTCCCCCTGCATGGGGGCACACCCGCACGCCGAAGTGCGCAGCGAGTAGCAGGATGGTGATGTTCTCGTTCACACCTGCCACGCGGCAAGCGTCCATCTGCAGAACTTGAAGACTCTTTGCCTGAAGCATCTGTTTGAACACCACGCGGTTCTGCACGTGCTCACCTGTTGCCACGGGAATTGGAGCGATCGCCTCGGCAATTGCCGCATGCCCGAGGACATCGTCCGGGCTGGTGGGCTCTTCGACCCAGGCCAGGTCGTAGGGAGCCAATTCACGAACCCACTCGATGGCATCTGCGACATCCCATCGCTGATTCGCGTCAATGGCGATCGGGAAATCCGGGCCACACACCTCGCGAGCCTTGCGGACTCGACGGATGTCGTCCTGAAGATTGGCTCCCACTTTGAGTTTGATCTGTGGGAAGCCATCGGCCATGGCTTCACGCGCTAGCCGCTCGAGCTTCTCATCGGAGTAGCCCAGCCACCCCGGAGAGGTGGTGTAGGCGGCGTAACCCTCCGCTCGCACTCGGTCGATGCGTGCCTGCTTTTCTTCTGCCCCGCGCCGCAGGATATTCAGAGCCTCCTGCTCCGACACGGCATCGGTGAGGTATCGCAGATCGATGAGCCCGAACAGTTCCTCGGGCGACATCTCCGCCAACAGCAGCCACAAGGGCTTATTGGCCTTCTTGGCCTTGAGATCCCACAGGGCATTGATAACAGCGCCGATGGCCATGTGCATCACGCCCTTTTCGGGGCCGAGCCAGCGCAACTGTGAATCGTTATTGAGTTCTCGCCACACACTTCCCAGGTCATCCAGGAGGGGTTCGACCTCCCGTCCGATGAACCGTTGGACGACCACCTCAATGGCCGCTGCTTGGACGTCGTTGCCACGTCCGATGGTGAAAACGAAGCCGTGACCTTCCAATCCGTCGGGGTGGTCGGTGCGTAGTTCAAGGTACGCCGCTGAGTAATCGGGATCGGGGTTCATGGCGTCCGATCCGTCCAACTCCTTGGAGGTGGGGAACCGAATGTCTCGCACTCGGCTTTCGACAATGGTGCTCATGCTTGGCCTTTCGCAGGCGGATCGCTGAAGTGTGCTCTCGGGTCCAGGCGGCGGGTTCATCCGATGTCTGCTCAATGGTGTTTGTTGCGAGTCATCCACCGCTTGTGACTGGAGTCACGTGATTGACGTCTCCCACAGAGTAAACATCTGATGTTTAGTCCGTCAAGAGCCCATTACGCGATTTTTTGCCGCTCTTTTTTCTGATTGGTCCGATGGTTATGGGAGTCCACCACGCCGAAACCCGTAGCCAGAAGCGCACCGGCCACGTTGTGCCAGATGGTGGCCACCGCTGAGGGCAGTGCGCTCATGGGTTCAAAGTTCTGATGACACAGCGCCGCAGCCAGTCCAGCGTTCTGCATACCCACTTCGACGCTGATTGCCCGGCGTTCGCGGTAGCCCAGTCGGGCCAACCTCGCCGCCGCCCAACCCAGGGCAAACCCGAAGGCGTTGTGCAGCACCACCGCCACAAAGACCATCCCCAGTGCGGACGCAAGAACCTGCGCGTTCGCGGCCATAATGCCCGCGATCACCACGGCCAGAGCGGCAATAGAGAGCCATGGGATCACGGAGCTGAGGCGAGAAACCAGACGTTTTGCAACGATGCGAACGAGCACACCCAATAGCACGGGGATCAGAACAATGGTGAGGATCTGCTTGAGCATGGCGGCAAAGGAGACGTCCACGTAGCTACCGGCCAGCCACAGAATCAGCAGCGGTGTCATGAGGGGTGCGACCAGGGTCGAAACGGCCGTGGTGCACACGGACAATGCAACGTTGCCATTTGCCAGATAGGCCACGATGTTCGATGAAGCCCCGCCCGGTGCCGACCCCAGAACAACCATCCCGACAATCAGAATCGGGTCGAGCTGCAGAGCTACACCCACGCCCAATCCGGCCAGGGGCATGATGATGTACTGGGCAATCGCACCCAGGATCACCGCGTGGGGCTTGGTGGCAAGAATCTTCAGATCGGGTAAGGCAATGGTCATACCCATGAAGAACATGACCACTCCGAGCAACGGCGTGATCGCCGGGCCGAGCGCCGAGGCCTGCTCGTGGAATACCAAGCCGAGCAGGCCCGCGAAAATGATGATGATGGGAAAGGCCAGCACAGACATGCTGGACCGAGAGAGACGCGCCAAGGGAACTCCTGATTGAACAGGAGCAGACATCGGATGATTATGACGTGAGCCTGATCATACACACGCGGTGCGTGGATACCAGCTCATTGCGCACCGCCGGCGGAACATCGGATGACCTCATGATCACCCACCCCGAGCCAACCAAATACGTGAACGATCAGGTGCGCGTTTGCTTCGTTGAATTCAGAAACGGAAAAGCCGCGACAACCAAGAATCCGTCGATTCCGGTCGCCGCGGCTTCAGCCCTGGTCAGACGCGCAGCACCGCAGCGGTGTTCGGCGCCAGGGTTGCCTTACCGGGGGTTTCCAGTCCCGGTTCGACGCCGCTCGCAAACAGCACCTGGGGCACGTTGCCTCCCATGAGGGGCAGGTCGCGCTCCTGGTCGGACAGGTTGATCACCGTGACCACGCCGTGCTCGGACTCGGGTTCGCTCATACGCTTGAGCACGAACCACTGTTCGTCGTCACTGGCCTGGGTCGCTACGGTGGCCCAATCCTGACTGGTCAGTTCTGCGGCATCCCGGCGCAGCGCGATCAGGTCACGGTAGGCCGTGAAGATCCGCTCATGCTCACCCTGGTGCACCTCGTCCCACTTGAGCTTGGAACGTTCAAAAGTTTCAGGGTCCTGGGGATCCGGAACGGACGCGTGGTCCCAGGCCATGGAGGCGAACTCGGCCTTGCGGCCTTCGGCTACGGCCTTGCCCAGCTCGGGTTCGGGGTGGGCGGTGAAGAACTGCCACGGGGTGCTCGCGCCCCATTCCTCCCCCATGAACAGCTGCGGGGTGAAGGGCTGGGTCATCAGCCACGTGGCTGCGCACAGCGCACGGTCCACGCTCACCGTGTGGTTCATGCGATCACCGGCGGCGCGGTTGCCTACCTGGTCGTGGTTCTGGAGGAATGTGACGAACTGCCACGGGGACACCTCGGAAGGGTTGATTTCCCGACCATGGGAACGCCCCCGGAACGTGGAGTACGTCCCGTTATGGAAGTACGCCGTGTGCATGGTCTTTTCCAGAGCGTGCAGGGAGTCGAAGTCTCCGTAGTAGCCCTGGGTTTCCCCGGTGAAGGCCACGTGCGCGGCGTGATGGACATCGTCCAGCCACTGGGCATCCATACCCTGCCCGTGCTCCTCGGCGGGAATGATCATGCGCGGGTCGTTGAGATCGGACTCCGCAATCGTGAACAGTTTCTTGCCCGTGCGCTCGGATTCCTCCGCAACGCGTTCGGCGATCTCCTGCAGGATGTGCTTGGCGCGCGTGTCCGCCAGGGCGTGTACGGCGTCCAGACGGAAGCCGTCCACATGGTAGTCACGCAGCCACATGGTCACGTTGTCCAGGATGTACTCGCGCACACCGTCGGAGCCCCAGTCGTCCAGGTTGATCAGGTCACCCCAGCTGGAGGCACCGGTCTTGAAGTAGTCGGCGAACAACGGCAGGTAGTTGCCGCTGGGTCCCAGGTGGTTGTAGACAACGTCCTGGATCACGCCGATCCCCTTGGCATGGCAAGCATCCACGAACCGTTGGTAGGCCTCTGGCCCACCGTAGGACTCGTCCACGGTGTACCAGGCCACGCCGTCGTAACCCCAGTTGTGGTCACCGTTGAAGCCGTTGACGGGCAGCAGCTCCACGTAGTCCACGCCCAGCTCGGCCAGGTAGTCGAGCTTGTCGATGGCCGAGTCCAGCGTTCCCTCGGACGTAAACGTGCCAGGGTGCAGTTCGTACAGCACGGAATCCTGGAGCAACGGCGGCCGCCAGGCGGCGTCGCTCCACTGGAACTCTTCGGGATCGAACGTGCAGGACAAATCGTGCACACCCTGCGGCTGGCGACGAGAGCGCGGGTCCGGCAGCACCTCGGACACCGAAGTGCGTTCTTTGTCCGTGCCCTCGTCGAAGACCTTGGTCAGCAGGTAGCCGTAGCGCACGGTTCCCGACGCCGCCTGCTCACCTTCCGCGAGCGTCCACCACCCGGGGCGGTCGGCCAATCCCTCCATGGGGTGGTCCACACCTTCCACTCGGACGGTGACTTCGCGGGCGTGGGGTGCCCACACGTCGAAACGGTGATCGTTGGTCATACTCAGCGGTCCTTTCGGCGCAGCAACGCCACGGGGTAGGTGTCGAGAAGTTCGGCGAGCTGAACGCTGCCGGTCGAGGTGAAGGTGCGGCGGGTCAGAATGTCTTCCCACTCGCCGTCACTCAGGCTCACGGCTTCATCCGTCCAGCCGCCGGCCTTGGCAAGGCCCACGGGGAACCGGATGACCACGGTTGCCGCGCCACCGCGGTCGAAACCCAGGGCGTGGTCGGCCAGCGCGCCGGTGAACTCGAGCGGTTCATAACTGGTGAACAGTTCCGGGTGCTCACGGCGCAATCGCAGTGCCCGGGAGGTCAGCAGCATGCGGGCGGCACCGGTTTCGTCCACCGATGGCGAGCCGCTGTCGGTGCCGGGAAGGCCCGAGTCCAAAGTGGTCAGCAGTTCATCGCGAACTTCGAAGTCCACGGGGCGGCGGTTGTCCGGGTCCACCAGGGACGGCTCCCAGAGTTCCTGCCCCTGGTACACGTCCGGCACACCCGGCAGTGTCAATTGCAAGGCGGTCGCGGCCATGCCGTTGGACCAGCCCGGTGCCGTGGCGCGTTCCACGAAACCCTCCACAATGCCGCGGGCCCGGGGGTTGGTGAACACGAAGTCGATGAAGCGGGTCAGCTCCTTCTCGAACTCCTCGTCACCGTCCACCCACGCCGTGGACACGGAAGCTTCACGCACTGCCTTCATGGCGTAATCGACCGCGCGATCACGTTCGAGCGGCCACGCCCCCACGATGGCCTGCAGAACCAGGTTGATGGCCGGGCCGTCAGTGATGGAAATGCCAGCCTCACGAGCGCGGGGGAACAACGTGGCCAATACCTCGGACCACGCCTTGGCCGATTCGGACAGCACCGTGATGCGGGCACGAACCGAGGCCGAACGTTTGGTGTCGTGCGTGGTCAGGGCGTTCATGGTGTCCGGGGACTCCCGCTGCCGCTCAACGGCCAGCTCGTGGAATTCGGCCGGGGTCAGGGAGAACACGGACGGATCACCGCCCACTTCCGTGAGAGATGTCAGCTTGGTGAACCGATAGAACGCGGTGTCCTCCACACCCTTGGCCATGACCATTCCGGAGGTCTGCTGGAAACGCTTCGCAACCTCGGTCAATTCTTCCGCCGACGTGGCTGCGTCACCCAAGACTGCCGCCAGGTCGTCGATCACGGCGCTCAGTTCCGGGCGGGCCTGCTTCGCTGCGGCCACGGCCTCGCGCTGGTAGTCGACGCCGAATGGCAAGTACGTGCGGTAGACCGGGAAGTTTGCCAAGATTTCCGACAGACCATCGTAGGCCTGCTCATCCGAATGCCCGAAATCCTCGGGAAGGTCGCGCACCAGTCGGCGCACCTCGGCGGACAGACCCACGTCTGCCATACGGCGCTTGGTGTCGTGGATCAGTTCTTCCCAGCGCACGGGATCGCCCTCGCGCAGCTTGGTGTCCAAGGAGGCCAGCTCGTAATGCCCCTCGGGATTGGTCAGCACGCGGTCGATCCAGCCCAGCGAGTCATAGCCCGTGGTGCCCGCAGTTTTCCACTGCTGCGGCAGCGACTCCCCTGGTTCCAGGATTTTTTCAACCGTGGTCCACGCGCCGCCGGTGACGTCCGCGAGCTTCTCAAGGTAGTCCTCGGGGTCGCGCACGCCGTCCGGGTGGTCGATGCGCAGCCCGTCCACGAGCTTCTCGTCGAACCAGCGGCGCACTTCCGCGTGGGATTCGTCGAAGACCCTCTGGTCTTCCACTCGCACCCCGGCCAGCGTGGTGACAGTGAAGAACCGGCGGTAGTTCAACTCGGAGTCCCCGCGGCGCCAATTCACCAGCTCGTAGTTCTGCTTGGCGTGGACGTCTTTCGCCGAGTCTCCGTCCCGGTAGGTGCCTTCCGCAATCGGGTAGACGTTCTCGTAGTAGCGCAGAGTGTCGTCTTCCACGGTCAGCGCGGAGAGGTCCTCGTCCCCGTCGCCGAGCACCGGAATCAGGATCTTGCCGTGACCGGCTGCCCAGTCCACGTCGAAGGATTCTGCGTGCGGGCTGTTCTTGCCGTCCTTGAGCAGCGACCACCACCACGGGTTCTCCTGCGGAACGGCCACACCCTGGTGGTTGGGAACAATGTCCACCACCACGCCCATTCCGGCGTCGTGGGCGGCCTTCGAGAGCGCGGTCAGACCGTCCGCTCCCCCGCGTTCGGGGTCGATCTCGGTCGGGTCGGTCACGTCATAACCGTGATCCGAACCGCTCGTGGCGCGCAGAATGGGCGAGAGATACACCCAATCGGCGCCCAGGCGCTTCAGGTACGGGACGAGTTCTGCCGCGCGGAACAGGTCCTGCTGTGAGGTGATTTGCAACCGGTACGTTGAGGTGGGAGTCAGCACCCTTCCAGTCTTGTCGCTCATGCCCCGCAATGCCAGTGACTCCGCCAGAAGCGAGAACGCGTCGTCCGGAATTTTCGCGAGTGTTAACGCAACCGACGACGCCGCCCGTGCGGGCGACGTCGTCGGTCGTCTAAGGCTCGGCCTACAACGGGACGCGACCGATCACGGAATTACTGGTGGTCGTGCGGCGCCTGGGCGTACGCGGCGACCGAAGCGGCCACGGACGCATCCGGCTCCTCCTCGGGAGCTTCCCACGCACGCAGGACCACGGTGGACTTACCGGCCAGCGTGATCTGCGTGGAATGATCGCGGATCTCACCGTCACCGTGTTCACCGGCGGTATCCAGGATTTCCTCCCACTTCTCGCCGTAGTTAGCGGCGGGCAGGGTGAACTCCACTTCCTCGGGGGCCGAGTTGAAGTACACGATGAAGTTCACGTCCACAATCTGACGACCGCGCATGTCCACACCCGCGATGCCCTGGCCGTTGAGCCACATACCCATGGAGCGGGTCAGCGGCTCGTCCCAGTCCTGCGGCACCATGGGAGTGCCGTCAGCGTTGAGCCACGCGATATCCGGCATGGGATCCTCGTCGGAACGCTCTCCCATGTCCACGGGGCGACCGTCGAAGAACTGCGAACGGCGGAACGTGGGGTGGTTCTGACGCAGGTGCGTGATCGCGGCGGTGAACTCGACCAGCGGGCCGTCCATACGGTCCCAGTTGATCCACGAGATCTCGTTGTCCTGGCAGTACGTGTTGTTGTTACCGTCCTGCGTGCGGCCCAACTCGTCACCGTGCAAGAGCATGGGCGTGCCCTGGGACAACAGCAGCGTGGTCAGGAAGTTACGCTGCTGACGGGCGCGCAGAGCCAAGACCTCGGGATCATCCGTGGGGCCCTCTTCACCGCAGTTCCAGGAACGGTTGTGGGACTCGCCGTCGTTATTTCCCTCACCGTTGGCCTCGTTGTGCTTCTCGTTGTACGAGACCAGGTCGCGCAGTGTGAAGCCGTCGTGGGCGGTCACAAAGTTGACGGACGCGAACGGGCGGCGGCCGCTGTTCTCGTAGAGATCAGCGGAACCGGTGATGCGGGACGCGAACTCGCCCAGGGTTGCGGGCTCACCACGCCAGAAGTCACGCACGGTGTCGCGGTACTTACCGTTCCATTCGGTCCACTGCGGCGGGAAGTTGCCCACCTGGTAACCGCCGGGGCCGATGTCCCACGGCTCAGCGATGAGCTTGACCTGGGAAACGATCGGATCCTGCTGCACGAGCTCGAAAAACGTGGAGAGCTTGTCCACATCGTAGAACTCACGGGCCAGGGTTGCGGCCAGGTCGAAGCGGAAACCGTCCACGTGCATCTCGGTCACCCAGTAGCGCAGCGAATCCATGATCAGCTGCAGTGAATGCGGGTGGCGCACGTTCAGGGAGTTACCGGTGCCGGTGTAATCCATGTAGAACTTGTGGTCGTCGTCAACGGTGCGGTAGTAGGCGTTGTTGTCGATGCCCTTCATGGACAGCGTGGGGCCCATGTGGTTGCCCTCGGCAGTGTGGTTGTAAACCACGTCGAGGATCACCTCGATGTCCGCCTGGTGCAGTGCTCGCACCATCGCCTTGAATTCCTGCACCTGACTGCCCAGGTGGGAAGCAGAGCTGTACTCGTTTTGCGGGGCGAAGAACGCGATGGTGTTGTAGCCCCAGTAATTGCGCAGGTCCTGGTCCAACAGAGTGGAATCCTGCACGAACTGGTGCACGGGCATGAGCTCAATGGCGGTCACACCCAGCTTCTGCAGGTGCTCGATGACCGAGGGGTGGGCCACTCCCGCATAGGTGCCGCGCTGCTCCTCCGGAACGTCCGGGTGCTGCATGGTCAGACCCTTGACGTGAGCTTCGTAGATCACGGACTTGTGGTAGGGCGTGTGCGGGGTGCGGTCACCCTCCCAGTCGAAGAACGGGTTGATCACCACGCCCTTCATCATGTGCTCGGCGGAATCCTGATCGTTGTAGGAATCCTCGTCACCGAAGTGGTAGGAGAACATGGACTCGTCCCAGTCCATGCCGCCTTCAACGGCCTTGGCGTAAGGGTCGAGCAACAACTTGTTGGGGTTGCAGCGCAGACCCTGGGAGGGATCCCACGGGCCGTGCACGCGGTAGCCGTAGCGCTGTCCGGGTTGCACCTGGGGCAGGTAGCAATGCCATACGTAGCTGTCCACGGCGGTGACGTCCACGCGGGTTTCCTGGCCGTCTTCGTCGAACAAGCACAGCTCGACCTTCTCGCCTACTTCCGAGAAGAGAGCGAAATTGGTGCCTGTGCCGTCGAATGTGGCGCCTAACGGGTAGGCGTGACCGGGCCAAACTTCCATGGGGTTGTCTCCTAGAGATTGATGTCATGGCGAACGACGTTGCGTACGCGCGGGCGCGTTGGGGCGTCATTGGCCAACACCCAAGAATAGCGGGTACTTACTGTCTCGTTTTCCGCAATACTGTGCGCACGTTGGCAGCCAATACCGTGGGGGGCACCGGGCCCTCACCATCTACACGAGAGGCGAGCGCGTGCACGCCGGCTCCCAGAGCGGCCGCGGCAGCCCACCGACTGTCGCCGCGGGCCCACTCCCCCAGGCTGCGGAGAGCGTCCGGGTGCTCGGCCACGTGGGCAACCACGGTGCCTAGAATTCCGGCGAGTGTATCGCCCGATCCGGCGGTGGCCAGCCACGGGCTGGCCTGACCGACACTCAGGCACACCTGGCCGATCCTCTCTTCCTCGGAACCCGGTGACGCGATGATCGTGGTGGCCCCCTTGAGAAGCACCGTGGCTCCGGTCAATCGCGCCGCCTCACGTGCCCAGTACACGGGAGCGGCCTCGATGCGCACGCGATCCGGGGCGTCGTCCGTGATGCCGAATCCCTTGAGCCATTCGAAGACCTGCTCCAGTTCTCCGGCGTGCGGGGTCAGAATCTTGTGGGCCCCGAGCCGACCGTCCACCACGGCCTGCGCCGCAGGAGTGAGGGCCCCGGCATCAAGAACGGCGGGCTCTTGAGCCTCGATCACGGCTTGGACGCGGGCGGATTGGCTTTCGTCGTCTGCCACGCCGGGACCGGCCAACCACGCTTGCACGTGCACGTCCCAGGGCTGATCGTCGGAGCACACGACCTCGGGGCTCTGGGCCAAGACCATGCCGCGGGTCGTGGCGTCCCCCAGGAAACGAATCATGCCCGCGCCGGAGTTCACCGCGGCGTTCGTGGACATGGTGGCCGCGCCCGGATAACTGGGGGTTCCTGCCACCACACCCAACACCCCGCGGGTGTACTTGGTGTCCGTGGGCTTGGGGCGTGGCCACGCCTTCAGAATGTCCTTGGCCTCGAGCCGGAACACGGACGGGTTCTGCAACCGGTCCTCGATGCCGATGGGAATCACGGTGAGCTGGCCCGATGCTTGTTCGCCCGGGGCAACGACGTGGGCTACTTTGGCCGCACCGAACGTCACGGTGGCGTGGGCCTCCAGCACGGGTTCGGGAGACTCTCCGGTATCCGCGTCCACGCCTGACACCACATCGCACGCGACGATTCGGGGGCCCGTGGGACTGGTGCGCTGGAATGTATTGAAGTTCTCGACAAGCGCCGCGGCTTCCCCGCGCAGCCCACCAGACGCACCGGTACCGAGCATGGCGTCGAGGACAAGGTGCGCGGACGTCATCTTCGACAGGGCCTGGCCGCGGTCCACGGTGTGGAAACCCGCGATCGACTCATGGGGATCAGCGTCCGGATTACTCGCCGCGTCCTGGCCCTCCAGTCTGACCACGGATCCACCCAGCGCCCGCAATGCCTTGAGCCCCTGCGGGTGCGCTTTGGAACCGGTCAGGATTGCCGTGACCATCACGCCCGCGCGCCGCAGGAACGAACCGGCCCACAGGCCGTCGCCGCCGTTGTTCCCCGAGCCCACCAGAATGACGGCGGTAGTGCCAGACAGCAACCCTTTACGGTTGGCGCGGCGTAAATGGGTTTCGCACACCCGGGACAGTCCCAGAGCCGCGCGGCGCATCAGGATATCCCCGTACCCCGCATCGAGCAGGGGTTGTTCTGCAGCGCGCACGCTGGCACCGGTATATGCGTCAATCACTCCTGGGACCTCCCGATCCTTCGGCCACGACAAATGCCACGGCCATCCCGCCGTCGTGGGAGATCGTCACGTGCCACGACTCCACACCGCGGCGCTCGGCCACTTCTGCCACCGTACCCGTGGTGTGTAAACGAGGGGCACCGTGTTCGTCATTGGTGATCCAGCAGTCCTGCCAGATCATCCCAGGAGGTGCCAACAGCGCCTTAGCAGCTGCTTCTTTCACGGCGAATCGCGCGGCGAGCGAGTTCAGGGACAGGCCACGTTCATGCTCCACGAACAAGCGTTCCCGCAGCCGGGGCGTCCGTTCCAACTGCCGTTTGAACCGCTCGACGTCCACGATATCCACGCCAGTTCCCACGATCATGCCCGCTAGCCTACCCGCGGGTGCGGACACGAATAACGACGGCGGGTGCCCGCCGAAATTTCGGTGGGCACCCGCCGTCGTGAATGCGTGGTGGGAAAGTCTTACTCGACGGTCACGGACTTGGCGAGGTTACGCGGCTGATCGACGTCGTAGCCCTTGGCTGCGGAAAGTTCCGCAGCGAAGATCTGCAGCGGCACGGTGGCCAGCAGCGGCTGAAGCAACGTGGGTGCCTCGGGAACGTAGAAGATGTGGTTTGCGAAGTCCTTGACGGCCTCGTCGCCCTCTTCCGCAATCACGATGGTGACTGCACCGCGAGCGCGGATCTCCTGAATGTTCGAGACCACCTTGGCGTGCAGTGAATCGCGACCCCGGGGCGAGGGAACGATCACGAATACCGGCTGGCCTTCGTCGATCAGGGCGATCGGACCGTGCTTGAGCTCGCCGGCGGCAAAGCCCTCGGCGTGGATGTAGGCGATCTCCTTGAGCTTGAGAGCGCCCTCCATGGCCACGGGGAAGCCCACGTGACGGCCCAGGAACAACACCGAGGATGCGTCCTTCATGGACTGAGCGAGATCCTTGACGTCGCCCTCGATCTCGTCGAGGACACGCTGAATCTTGGCGGGCATGGCCTCGAGCTCGGCGAGCATCGTGGCGATCTCGTCCTTGTACTTGTTACCGCGCAGCTGAGCCAGGTACAGGCCCAACAGGTAAGCGGCGGTGATCTGTGCGAGGAACGCCTTGGTCGAGGCCACGGCGATCTCGGGGCCGGCGTGGGTGTAGAGCACGGCGTCCGCTTCGCGAGGAATCGTGGAACCGTTGGTGTTGCAGATGGCAACCACCTTGGCACCCTGTTCTTGCGCGTGGCGCACGGCCATGAGGGTGTCCATGGTCTCGCCGGACTGGGACACAGCAACGACCAGGGTCTTCTCGTTCACAATCGGGTCGCGGTAACGGAACTCGTGGGCCAACTCCACCTCGGTGGGGATGCGGCACCAGTGCTCAATGGCATAACGAGCGACCTGACCAGCGTAGGAGGCGGTACCGCACGCGATGACCACAATCTTGTCGATGGAGCGCAGCACGGCCTCATCGATCTTGAGCTCGTCCAGCGTCAAGCGGCCGGTCTCGTCCAAGCGACCCAGCAGTGTCTGCTCAACGGCGGAGGGCTGATCGTGGATCTCCTTCTCCATGAAGGAGGGGTAGCCGTCCTTTTCCGCCGCGGCAGCGTCCCACTCGATATCGAAGGGCTTGCCCTCTGCGGGGTTGCCGTTGAAGTCCACGATCTTGTAGTCGTCTGCGGTGATGGTGACAATCTGGTCCTGCCCCATCTCCACAGCCTTCTTGGTGTAGTCGATGAAACCGGAGACGTCCGAGCCCAGGAAATTCTCGCCCTCGCCCAGGCCGATGACCAACGGGGAGTTACGGCGAGATGCAACCACGCGGTCCGGGTGATCAGCGTGCACGGCCAGCAGCGTGAAAGCACCTTCCAGACGGCGGCTCGTGTCCTGCATAGCCACGGTCAGATCCTTGGAATCAGCGGGCTGCGCGTTGTAGGTACGGGCCAACAGCACTGCGGCGACCTCGGTGTCGGTTTCGGACACGAAGGTCTCGCCCTCAGCCGCTAGTTCGCGCTTGATCTCGTTGAAGTTCTCAATGATGCCGTTGTGGATCATGGCGAGCTTGCCGCCGTCCACCACGTGCGGGTGAGCATTGAGGTCAGACGGACCACCGTGCGTTGCCCAGCGGGTGTGACCAATGCCGATCTGGGAATTCGGCAGCGGGTCTGCCTCCAGTTCGTTCAGAAGGTTGGTCAGCTTCCCGGCCTTCTTGCGGTAGTCCACTTTTCCGTCCGCGATGACCGCGACACCGGCGGAGTCATATCCGCGGTACTCGAGACGGCGCAACCCCTCGAGAATCACGTCCAACGCGTTGTGTCCACCGGCTTTGACGTCCGGGGATCCTACATAGCCCACAATTCCACACATGCGGAGAACTCTACCGGAAACCACCCGCGTCACTGCTGTTATCCGCCACATCACCGGCCCTAGACTGGTCTGAACATGAGCACACAGTCACTGACTCATCGCGCATCCCCGTTTGTAGAGCTGGACCGGCAGACGTGGTCGCGCTTGTCGCACGAAATAGACGTGCCACTCACCGCGCAGGAAATCGAGAACCTGCGCGGTCTTGGTGACCGCCTGGACGTTGATGAGGTACGCGAGGTCTACCTTCCCCTCTCCCGTTTGCTCACCCTCTACGACGCTTCTGCGAATCACCTCAACTCGGAGACCAACGCCTTCCTGGGCGAGGATCACGCGCGCACACCCTTTGTCATTGGTATTGCTGGTTCCGTTGCGGCTGGTAAATCGACCACGGCCCGCTTGTTGCGCGAGATGCTCGCGCGTTGGCCGTCCACCCCCAACGTCCAGCTGGTCACCACGGACGGGTTCCTCTACCCCAACGCCGAGTTGGTCCGCCGCGGGCTCATGGACCGCAAGGGGTTCCCGGAGTCCTATGACCGCCGAGCCCTGTTGCGCTTCATGTCAGAGATCAAGTCGGGTGCTCCCGAGGTGCGGGCCCCCAAGTATTCACATACGACCTACGACATCCTCCCGGACGAGGAAATTGTCGTGACCAAACCCGACGTCGTCATCGTGGAGGGCCTGAATGTGCTCGCGCCCGCCAAGCTGGGCCCCGGCAATCGCGCGGCATTGGCACTGAGCGATTTCTTCGACTTCAGCATTTACGTGGATGCTCGTACCAGCGATATTGAACGCTGGTACGTGGAGCGGTTCCAGGCGCTGCGCAGCTCAGCTTTCGCGAGCCCCCAGTCCTACTTCCACCGCTACGCGAACCTCACGGACCCCGAGGCGGTAGAAGTGGCCACGGATATTTGGCGACGCATCAATGAGCCCAACTTGGAACAAAATGTTCGCCCCACCCGAGGACGGGCGCGTCTCATACTCTCCAAGGACCAAGACCACAAGATCAGACGCGTGCTGCTTCGAAAGAATTGATACCTTTCGATGACTAATTGATGAGTTGTCACTAGTATGTTTGCCAACAATCAGGAAACTCGTAAGGTAACTTTCCTTTTTAAGTGTGATGTTGGATAACTTTGGTCTTTTTTGTTTCCTGTTGGCCCTTCCTGTGGGTAATTTATCGCCATGCTTAATGGTTTCAAAGAATTCATCATGAAGGGCAACGTCCTCGACCTTGCCGTCGCCGTCATCATCGGCGCTGCCTTCGGCCAGATCGTCAACGCTCTGGTCGAGTCCGTCCTCATGCCGGCCATCTCCGGTGTTGTGGGCTCCCCCAACTTCGACAATTTCGCGCTGGTCACCTTCAACGGCAACGACATCAAGTTCGGTGTCCTGCTGACCGCCATCGTCAACTTCCTGTTGATCGCAGCCGCTGTTTACTTCGCCATCGTTCTGCCGATGAACAAGATGATCGAAGCTCGCAACCGCCGCCTGGGCATCGATCCCTCCGAGGAAGAGGCTGACCCCAACACCCTGCTGCTGACCGAAATCCGCGACGCACTCGTCGCCGGCAAGGGCGGCCCCGTGGACGGCCCCGGCTCCAAGACCCTGTAGTTCTTTCCAACCATCCCAACTACTACTCAGGCCCCGCTTCCAGAAGGAAGCGGGGCCTGAGTATTTACGAGGTCAACCGGAACGGGTCAGCTCAAACGCAGGTGCTGCTCGACCACTTTGACGAGCGCTTCAGCTTCGTGTCGTGCTTCCTCGTGGCTTGCGGCCTCGACCATCACGCGCACCACCGGCTCCGTGCCGGAGGGCCGCAACAGCACACGGCCCTTTCCACCCAACCGTTCCTCCGTGTCCGCGACTGCGGCCAGCACCTCGGGGTGAGTCTTGGCGGCAGCCTTGTCCACGTTGGCCACGTTGATCATCGTCTGCGGCATCCGAGTCATCACGGAAGCCAGCTCTGACAATGGCATCCCGGTCTGAGCAACCCGTGAGGCCAGCATCAGGCCGGTCAGGAGACCATCACCGGTTGTGGCGTAGTCAGCCATGATCACGTGGCCGGACTGCTCGCCACCCAGGTTGTAACCGTTGGCGACCATGGATTCCAGAACGTACCTGTCACCCACTGCCGCACGTTCCAACCGGATACCCTGCTTCTCAAGAGCCAGCTGCAGGCCCAAGTTACTCATGACCGTGGCCACCAGAGTGTCCTGGTTGAGCTTGCCCGCATCCTTCATGGCCATCGCCAGGATGCACATGATCTGATCACCGTCCACCTCAGTACCCGTGTGATCCACGGCCAGGCACCGATCGGCGTCTCCGTCGTGAGCAATGCCCAGGTCCGCGCCGTGCTTGAGCACGGCTTCCTTGAGAGGCTCCAAGTGAGTGGACCCCACGCCGTCGTTGATGTTCAGGCCATCCGGCTGAGCGCCGATCACGTGGATATTGGCACCGGCGTCGCGGAAGGCATCCGGCGAGGCACCGGACGCCGCGCCGTGGGCACAGTCCAGGACCACCGTGAGTCCGTCCAGCCGCTGCGGAATGGCGCCGACCAGGTGCAGGATGTAACGGTCCTCAGCATCCGAGAGACGGTTGATACGACCGACCTGCGCGCCCGTGGGGCGCATGAACTCGCGCTTCTCGTAGATTTCTTGGATCTTGTCCTCAATGGCGTCCGGCAGTTTCTTGCCGCCGTGGGCCAGGAACTTGATGCCATTGTCCGGAGCGGGGTTGTGGGACGCGGAAATCATCACGCCGAAATCGGCGTCGATATCCGCCACGAGGTACGCCGCGGCAGGGGTAGGGATCACCCCGGCGTCGTACACGTCCACGCCCGAGCTTGCCAGACCAGCGGTGACCGCAGCTCCGATGAACTCGCCACTCGCGCGACCATCCCGGGCAACCACGGCTCGCGGTCGGGCGCCGGGCTTAGCATGCCCGTGCCCCAACACGATCGCGGCTGCTTGAGACAGCTCCATTGCAAGGTCAGCTGTGAGGAGGCCGTTCGCGAGTCCGCGAATACCGTCCGTTCCAAAAATTCTAGACATCGCCTGTCATCCTACGACGTGCCACGCGAGAACCGCGAAGCGCATCGACTAGTCGTTGCCGGGTCGGACTACAGGGAACCCATCCGGGTTGGACCCGTTGTCGTCCATGACGTCGTTGGATCCACCCACGATCTTGGGGTCGGGTGTGCCCACTACGGAGTGGTCCTTGTTCGGGTAGTCGAACTGGGACAGGACATGGCGCATGGCTTCCACGCGTGCGCGCTTCTTGTCATTGGACTTGATCACGGTCCATGGGGCATCCCCGGTGTCCGTGTAGAAGAACATGGCTTCCTTGGCCTCGGTGTAGTCATCCCACTTGTCCAGGGACGCCACGTCAGTGGGCGAGAGCTTCCACTGACGCACGGGATCGGTGCGGCGGGCCTGGAAGCGGGCCAACTGCTCCGCACGGGTCACCGAGAACCAGAACTTGATCAGGTGGGTATCGGAGTTCACCAGCATGCGCTCGAACTCGGGAGCCTGACGCATGAACTCGTAGTACTGCTGCGAGGTGCAATAGCCCATCACGCGTTCCACACCCGCACGGTTGTACCAGGACCGGTCCATCAGCACGATCTCTCCACCCGAGGGCAGGTGCTTGATGTAACGCTGGAAGTACCACTGCGTCTGCTCGATGTCGGTGGGCTTCTCCAATGCCACCACGCGCGCACCACGCGGGTTGAGGTGCTCGGTGAACCGCTTGATCGAGCCACCCTTACCAGCGGCATCGCGGCCTTCGAAGATGATCAGCAGTTTCTGGCCGGTTTCCTTGATCCAGAGCTGAAGCTTGAGCAGTTCGATCTGCAGGGCACGCTTGGTCTTCTCGTACTCCTTACGGCTCATCTTCTCGTCGTAAGGGTAGCCACGCTTCCAGGCATCGGAACGGGACAGCCCGGCGTCGTCGTGGAGCTTGCGACCGAGTTCCGCAATTTCGTCCAGTTCTGCCGCGTAGTCCTCGACCACCGACACACGGTGGTGCTCCGCCTCGGTGAACTCGTCCGTGGCGAGATCCTTTTCCTGGGTGAGCTCATCGGCGAGAGCCTTCTTGTCATCGTTCTTCTTCGCCGAGGTCTTGCTCTGATTCTGGTCCGCTTGCGTACTCATCCGGGCCCTCTCGTGGATTCGGGTTCGGAGCCACTCTGCTCCACCTGCCATTTTACGCCCCATTCGTTTCTCGTTCGGGTCTCGTTGGCCGGTTACGGGGCCTGAGTCGCCGACGCCGCTCCCCCACCAGATGCCATCCTCTTCCCGGCTTCGTTATCCAAAACGCCCCCGGAGCCTCCCGGGGATACCCTGACCTCTCGATATGCTGTGGATCACACACGGCAAACTTTTTTGTCATTCAAGGCCCCGCGCGACTGCCCGGTCACCATCCAGTGATCGCTCACGTTCTAACGAGCACGGACCTCCCGCGCGTTTGGACCACCACGAGCGAGGAGTGATCCATGGCGTATCCACGCCGTCTTACATCATTACCAGCAGTACTTTTAGCGCTGTTCACACTGATCGCCGTGAATCTACCCGGCGCCGTGGCATCGCCGATGACTGTCCCGCAGGAAACCGACGGCGGTTCGGCTGAAACGTACGTCATAGCCACTGACACCACGTTCGCGCCCTTCGAGTTCCGTGACTCTTCCGGTGAGCTCACCGGAATCGACATCGAGATCATGGAAGCCATTGCGGAGGATCAAGGCTTCCAGGTCGAATGGCGTTCCCTCGGTTTCAACGCCGCCCTGCAAGCTTTGAGTGCGGATCAGGCGGACGGCGTGATTGCGGGCATGTCCATCACGGATGAACGCCAGGAGGTCTACGACTTTTCCGATCCGTACTTCACCGGCACCATGACCCTGGCCGTCAATGAGGACCAAGGGGATGAGATCCAGGGCTGGGACGATCTGCAGGACAAACGCCTGGTGGTCAAGACCGGCTCCATGTCTGAGGAAGTGGCACGCGAACGGCAGGACGAGTACGGCTACGAGATCACCTCCTTGGATCAAACCACCACGCTGGTGGAATCCGTGAAGTCCGGTAACGCGGACGTGCTGATGGACGATTACCCGGTCATCGCCTACGGCGTGCAGCAAGGCTCCGGACTCGTCACCGTGGGCGAACAGGTTGAGGCCGGCGACTACGGTTTCGCCGTGAACAAGGGTCGCAATGCCGAACTGCTCGAAAAGTTCAACGTCGGACTGGCTGAACTGAGGGACAGTGGTGAGTACCAGGAGATCCTGGACGAGTTCCTCGCCAGCGACGATGAAGCAGTAGATCGCTCTACCTTCGCTGGACTGGTGGTTACCGCCATGCCAGCACTTCTGACGGGTCTGAAAAACACGCTGATCGTCACTGCCATTGCCTTCCTCATCGCCATGGTGCTGGGTCTGGTGTTCGGCTTCATGAAGATTTCGCGCAATCGCTTCCTCAGGGGGATCTCCACCGCGTTCGTGAGTGTCTTCCGTGGCACTCCCATTTTGGTGTGGGCCTTCTTCTTCTACTTCGGCCTCCCCCAGCTCATTGGTACACCGGTAAACATCTGGGTGGCCGGCGTGCTGACCTTGGCACTCAACGGCGCTGCCTACATTGCGGAAATCGTGCGCGGCGGCGTTCAGTCCGTTGATCCGGGGCAAATGGAAGCGGCCCGATCACTGGGGCTGGGCCACGGTAAGTCCATGCAGAAAGTCGTCCTGCCGCAGGCCTTCAAGATCATGACCCCGTCGCTGATCAACCAGCTGGTCATCATGCTCAAGGACTCCTCCTTGCTGTTGGCCATCGGTTTCGCCGAGCTGCTGTACCAAGCCCAGCAGATCTACGCTTCCAATTTCCGTGTCACCGAAGTGCTGCTGATCGTGGCAGTCATCTACTTCGTGGCCATCACGCTCCTGACCCAGCTCGCCAACTTCGCGGATAGGAAGATCAACAAATGAGCACTTCAGTTACCGATCGAGCTGAGTCGCCCCAGGACCAGCGGAACCAGAAGATCGTTGTTCGGGACCTGGAGAAGGCCTTCGGGGACAACCTGGTGCTCAAAGGGATCACCACAGACGTCCACGAGGGTGAGGTCGTGTGCGTGATCGGGCCCTCCGGGTCAGGAAAATCCACATTCCTCCGCTGCCTCAATCGGCTCGAAGACGTGACAGCTGGGTCAGTGTCCGTCAGCGGGTACGACCTGACGGATCCCAAGGTGGATATCAACGCCGTTCGTCAGCACATTGGCATGGTGTTCCAGCACTTCAATCTGTTCCCACACATGACCGTGGCGGAGAACATCATGCTGGCGCCCACCGAGGTGAAGAAACTCAGCAAGTCCGAGGCCAAGGAGGCGGCCCTACGGTTGCTGGACCGGGTGGGCCTGAAGGACAAAGCTGATGCGAGACCGGCATCCCTGTCCGGCGGGCAGAAGCAACGCGTGGCCATCGCGCGTGCACTGGCCATGAACCCTGACATCATGCTGTTCGACGAAGCGACCAGTGCCCTGGATCCGGAAATGGTGGGCGAAGTCCTGCAAGTGATCCGCGACCTCGCCGAGTCGGGTATGACCTTGGTCCTGGTCACCCACGAGATGGGTTTCGCCCGTGAGGTGTGTGACCGCGTGATGTTCATGTCCGACGGCTCAATCATCGAGGACGGCGATCCGGAGCAGATCTTCGAAAACCCCCAGCAGCCCCGACTTCAGGATTTCCTGTCCAAGGTGCTGTGACTCCGCCACATACCCAGGCGTTATACAGCGCCGCCCGCACGGTGCCCAGTCAGCAGCTGATGAGTAGACAGGCTGGGCACCGAAGGAGCCAGAAGTCGCACCTCAACGTCGGTAGAACCCTTCTGATGCCGCGCAAGGGTTCGGAAGACACATGAAATGTGGCCGGTGGCTCTAACTGCGCTTAAAACAAAACCGGGTCCCGCGCTTCGGCCAATGCCGAAATGCGAAACCCGGCTCGTAAACGCCGGCCGAAGCGTGGGTTGCTTCGTTTAGCGCTTGTGGAGCCAAGCCGTAAATGAAGCCGGGTCCCGCGCTTCGGCCAATGCCGAAATGCGGGACCCGGTTCGTAAACGCTGGCCGAAGCGTGGGTTGATTCGTTTAGCGCTTGGAGTACTGCGGAGCCTTGCGGGCCTTCTTGAGGCCTGCCTTCTTGCGCTCGATGACGCGGGCGTCACGAGTCAGGAAGCCGGCCTTCTTGAGCGCCGGGCGGTTGTGCTCCAGATCGATCTCGTTCAGCGCGCGGGCGATGCCGAGACGCATGGCACCGGCCTGGCCCGAGGGGCCACCACCGGAGATGCGAGCGGTCACGTCGTAAGCGCCTTCGAGGTCCAGCAGACGGAACGGGTCGTTCACTTCCTGCTGGTGGAGCTTGTTCGGGAAGTACTCGGCCAGTTCGCGGCCGTTGACGATCCACTTGCCGGAGCCGGGAACCAGGCGCACGCGGGCGATGGCCTGCTTGCGACGGCCGACAGCCTGACCAGAAACGGTGAGGGGTGCACGCTCGGAAGCGGGGGCACCACCTTCGACGGGGCCGGTGGATTCCGAGGTGTAGCTGCTGAGCTCCTCGGTGCCTTCGGTAACTTCTACTTCTTCAGTATTCTGAGCCACGATTCTCCTTGTTGTGCTCTCGTTGGCCCGAATTACTGGGCGACCTGGGTGAATTCGTAGGGCTTGGGCTGCTGTGCCGAGTGCGGGTGCTCGGGGCCTGCGTAGACCTTCAGCTTGGACAGCTGCTGAGCGGCCAGCTTGTTCTTGGGCAGCATGCCCTTGATGGCCTTTTCCACTGCACGGGTGGGGTTCTTTTCCAGCAACTCTGCATAGTTGGTGGACTTCAGACCGCCCGGGTAACCGGAGTGGCGGTAGGCACGCTTCTGTTCCAGCTTGGCGCCGGTCAGTGCGACCTTTTCTGCGTTGATGATGATGACGAAATCGCCCATGTCCACGTGGGGAGCGAAGGTCGGCTTGTGCTTCCCGCGCAGCAGTGTTGCGGTCTGGCTGGCAAGACGACCCAGGACTACGTCGGTGGCGTCGATGACGTGCCACTGACGCTGGACGTCACCGGGCTTCGGAGTGTACGTACGCACGTTGATCTGCCTTCGTTTGTCTACTGATGACACGAGAGACCGTGTCGGGTTGTTTCGCTGTGCTTCGGGGCCAGGGTGAGAGCCTGGCGGCATCCGCGCTCCCGCATCTCGGTGCACTAATCGGTCTTGCGCTCTGCAACATGAGCAACCGCCTTGGGTACACGTGACCGAGGCGGGCACGCACAACAGCAATCAATGTTACCGGAAGCATCAAATCCGCGCCAATTAACGGATCTTGCTTTGGCAGCCACGTAACGACCGGCGACGACGCGTGCTCGCGTACCGCGCTCAGAACCCCGTTAAGGCGATCGCCAGGGGCAGCACGAGTGCCGCGATGATGTGCGCTCTTCTATCGGGGCTACGCGTTCAACCATTCGGCAACTAGAGGGTCAGTCTTCCGGTCGCTTGGCCCGAGTCTGTTCCGCGCGAGCGGCTAGTTCGTGATCCACAGGATACTCCACGGATTCCAGGACCAGACCGTGCGGGGGCGCCAGCAACACGCGAGCATCGCGCACGCGGGCCTCCAACCGTTCCCCCAGCCAGTCCTGTTCGTAACGACCCTGGCCCACCCGGGCTGCGGCGCCCACCACGGAACGGACCATGTGATGGCAGAACGCATCGGCCTGTAGCCGCACGGTCACCAGACCCGAAGCATCACGTTCCACCGTTGCGGATTGAAGTTCTCGAATGGTTGTCGCGCCTTCACGAGGTTTACAAAAACTCAGGAAGTCATTCAAACCCAATAGGTCCGCCACGGCCGTATTCATTGCCGGAACATCGAGCTCCTCGTTGACCCACCAGGCGAATCCCCGGGTCAGGGGATCGTGTCCGCTCGCAGCGTCGGAAATTCGGTACGCGTAGCTACGCGACAACGCAGAGAAGCGAGCGTCAAAACCGGCCGGTGCCACGGCGGCGTCGTGAACCACCACGGCACCGAGCGCAGGTTGGAGGCCAACAGAGGTCCGATCCTTGCCGAGTACCCGGTTGAGCGCACCATTGAGCCTGCGCACCAGGGCTGGCCCCGGGTCCAGCTCCGCGCGGCGCGCAACTGCACTCCACGCATTGACAGGCACGTTCACGTGCACGGTTTGCCGGCGGGCGTGCACACCAGTATCCGTGCGACCGGCCACCACGGTGCGTAAAGGATGGCGGAGCACCAGCTCGAGCGCCGTCTCCACCGCGCCTTGGACCGTGGGCAGGGAAGGCTGCGCCGCCCACCCGTTGAACGGAGCGCCGTCGTACGCCAAATCGATCCGCAGGCGCACCAACTCACCCGACATGTTTCTACCCTCCCGAAAAACGACGACGCCGCCGCAGGTTACCTGCGGCGGCGTCGGTCAAGCAGCTACGTGCTTACTCAGAGATCTTCTGAGCGGCAGCGCCACCGGCCGGCTGGAAACCAGCGGCCTCGGCGTTGGCCGGGGAATCGAACCAGATCTCGGCGGTGGTACCGGAGTACCAGCGAGAGCCGGGAACGTGGTACTTCATGGAGTTCTTGTTGCCCTTGATGGAGAAGCCCTCGGGGGCCTCACCGGACTCCAATGGTGCGTGGGAACCGGGGAACTCAGCGTCCTGGTTCTCCGCTGCAACCTCGGCCGCCTCATCGGCAGTCTCCGGAGCCCGCTCTTCAGCGGGGATCTCCTGAGCCTTGACCTCTTCCTCAGTGGTCTCGGCCGGGGTATCGACCGGAGCAGCCGGAGCTGCAGCAGCCTTCTCGGTGGCCTTCTCAGCCTCTGCAACGGTGGACTTGGAAGCCACGGGCTCCATGACCAACTCGATGACAGCCATGGGGGCGTTATCGCCCTTGCGGTTACCGATCTTGGTGATACGGGTGTAACCACCGTCGCGGCCGTCCATGGCCGGAGCAATGGCGGTGAACAGCTCGTGCACCACGGACTTGTCGTTGAGCTGGCGCATCACGCGGCGGCGAGAAGCCAGGTCACCGCGCTTGGCGAAAGTGATCAGGCGCTCTGCCACCGGGCGAAGGCGCTTGGCCTTGGTCACCGTGGTGGTGATGCGCTTGTGCTCGAACAGCTGCTGAGACATGTTCGAGAGCATCATGCGCTGATGGGTAGGCCCTCCGCCGAGACGGGGTCCCTTGGTAGGGGTAGGCATAGTAGGTCTCCTGGTGGTCGGTCTCTCACGTGACTAGGAACGGTCTCGTGAGAAACGGGAAAGTTGTAAGACTTCAGTCGAGGTCGACGTCGAACGGGTTGTTGTTCTCGTCCTCGTCCTCCAACGAAGCTGCGTGCGCGGCGAGGTCGTAACCTGGCGGGGAATCCTTGAGTGCCAAGCCGAGCTCCTGGAGCTTTGCCTTGACCTCGTCAATGGACTTTGCGCCGAAGTTACGGATGTCCATTAGGTCTGCCTCTGAACGTGCAACCAGTTCACCCACGCTGTGGATGCCCTCACGCTTCAAGCAGTTGTAGGAACGAACCGTCAGTTCGAGATCCTCGATGGGCAGGGCCATGTCAGCGGCGGCAGCAGCATCCGTGGGCGACGGACCGATCTCGATACCCTCAGCCGTGGTGTTGAGCTCGCGAGCCAGACCGAACAACTCGACCAGGGTGGTACCGGCGGAAGCTACAGCATCACGCGGGGTGATAGCTTCCTTGGTCTCCACGTCCAGAACGAGCTTGTCGAAGTCGGTGCGCTGCTCCACACGGGTGGCTTCCACGCGGAACGTCACCTTGAGCACCGGGGAGTAGATGGAGTCGACCGGTACACGACCGATTTCAGCGTCCAGGGACTTGTTCTGCGAAGCAGAAACGTAGCCGCGGCCGCGCTCGATCGCCAGTTCGATCTCCAGCTGACCGTTGGAGTTCAAGGTGGCGATGTGCAGTTCCGGGTTGTGGACCTCGACACCGGCCGGAGCCGAGATGTCTGCAGCGGTCACTTCGCCGGGTCCCTGCTTGCGCAGCCATGCAGTCACGGGCTCGTCCTCCTCGGAGGAGAGCGAGAGCTTCTTGATGTTCAAGATCAGCTCGGTGACATCTTCCTTGACACCTTCCACGGTGGAGAACTCGTGCAGCACACCGTCAATGCGGATGCTGGTCACGGCGGCACCGGGAATAGAGGACAAGAGAGTGCGACGCAGGGAGTTGCCGAGGGTGTAGCCGAAACCGGGCTCGAGCGGTTCAATCACGAACCGGGAGCGGTTATCGGCCACTACCTCTTCGGTGAGGGTGGGGCGCTGTGCGATGAGCACTGATGTTTCCTTTCAGCGTGCCTCCGCCATATGACGCACGCAGGTGGTGGAAAACAAGGGGTGGAGTACGCGGTGATCAGGCGAGATCACCGCGTCGATGCGCAGGCACCGAACCGGATCGGTTCGGTGCTCACGCGGCACGCATCAAACGCGACGGCGCTTGGGGGGACGGCAGCCATTGTGAGCAGACGGGGTGACGTCCTGAATGGAACCGACCTCGAGCCCGGTGGCCTGCAGCGCACGGATTGCGGTTTCGCGTCCGGAACCCGGTCCCTTGACGAACACGTCGACCTTGCGCATGCCGTGCTCCTGAGCACCCTTGGCGGCAGCCTCGGCAGCCTGCTGAGCGGCGAACGGGGTGGACTTACGGGATCCCTTGAAGCCCATGCCGCCGGCGGAAGCCCACGACAGAACGGCACCGGAGGGATCGGTGATGGAAACGATGGTGTTGTTGAACGTGGACTTGATGTGGGCCTGGCCCTGAGTCACGTTCTTATTCACCTTGCGACGCGGCTTGCGAGCAGCCGTCGCGCGAGTTTTCTGAGCCATGAATTCTCCTACAAAGATCTTCGACGTTGATCAGCCACCGGCTTGGGTGGCGACCACGATTACTTCTTCTTGCCGGCGACCGTGCGCTTGGGACCCTTGCGGGTACGTGCGTTGGTCTTGGTGCGCTGACCGTGGACCGGAAGGCCACGGCGGTGACGCAGTCCCTGGTAGCTGCCGATTTCGACCTTGCGGCGAATATCGGCGGCAACCTCACGGCGCAAATCGCCTTCGACCTTGTAGTTGCCTTCAATGTAGTCGCGCAGCTCAACGAGCTGGGCGTCGGTGAGATCCTTCACGCGCACGTCACCCGAGATGCCAGTGGCGTCAAGGGTTGCCAGTGCGCGGGTACGACCCACGCCGTAGATGTAAGTCAGCGCGATTTCCAGCCGCTTTTCGCGGGGGAGGTCTACGCCTGCGAGACGAGCCATATTGGCGGTTCTCCTTGTACTGTCCGGAGGTCTTGAACACTGCGTCCCGAACAATTCATTCCGTTCGGTCTCCGGCCTCCGAGCCGGGGGTTGCCGCGCCCTACGGTGCTGGCTGCAGTATCCGTTCTGTCAATCCACTTGCGTGGGCGGGAGCGCTCCCGTCAGCCCTGGCGCTGTTTGTGCCTGGGGTTCGAGCAGATCACCATGACTCGGCCGTTACGGCGAATCACCTTGCAGTTGTCGCAGATCTGCTTGACGCTCGGTTGGACCTTCATCGCATTCCTTCGCGTACTAGTGGTGGTGAATAACGCAGCAAACACCCCGCAGATCACAACGATCCGCGCGGTGCGTGGTGCCGCGAATTTCTACTTGTAGCGGTAGACGATCCGGCCTCGGGTTAGGTCATACGGGCTTAGCTCCACCACGACCCGGTCCTCAGGAAGGATTCGGATGTAGTGTTGGCGCATTTTCCCAGAGATGTGGGCAAGCACCTTGTGACCGTTGTTCAGCTCAACACGGAACGACGCGTTGGGCAGAGCCTCGACCACAGTGCCTTCGATCTCGATGACTCCGTCTTTCTTGGCCATATCCTCCGCTAACTTTTCGAGGGGTCCGGTTATCTATCCGGACGGTTTACAGAACTCCCTCCACAGGCTGACCGCGGTCACAACTCTCCCCTACAGCGCAAGCTTGGGGTGGATTTGTGGACGGGCAGGGCTCAGTGGAGCGAGCACAGACAACCAACGCAATACTTTACGCGGTTGGGACTTGATATGCAATCCGGTAACGGGTAGTGACTCACTCACCACCCTGGAACCGCATTGCTACTGGGACGACGCCGCTGCGGCGCCTAGACGTCCGCGGCCAACTGGCCGCACGCGCCGTCGATATCGGAACCGCGGGTATCACGCACCGTGGTCGGGATACCGTGTGCGCGCAACCGCTCCACGAAGTTCTGCTCCACGCCCGGGCGCGAAGCAGTCCACTTGGAACCCGGGGTGGGGTTCAAAGGAATGGGGTTCACATGCACCCAGCCGGCACCTCGCTTATTGAGCTTCTCCCCCAACAAGTCAGCACGCCAGCCCTGATCATTCATGTCACGGATCAACGCGTACTCGATCGACACGCGACGGCCGGTGGCGTCGTAGTACTCCCGGGCTGCGTCCAGGGCCTCGTCCACCTTCCACCGGTTGTTGACCGGGATCAGCTCATCGCGCAGTTCATCGTCCGGTGCGTGCAGGGACAGCGCCAGCGTGATGGGCAACTTCTCCTGGGTGAACTTCCGCATACCGGGTACCAATCCCACCGTGGACATGGTCAGTCCGCGTGCGGACAGACCCAAGCCTTCCGGAGAGGGATCAATCAGGCGGTGCACCGCGCCCATGGTGGCCTTGTAATTGGCCAGGGCCTCCCCCATACCCATGAACACGATGTTGGACACCCGCAGGGGCGCTTCCTCCGCGGGGCCCACCACTCCATCACGCAGGGCACGGATACCCTGGACAACCTGGTCGACGATCTCCGCCGCGGAGAGGTTACGAGTCAGACCGGCCTGTCCGGTGGCACAGAAGGGACAGTTCATGCCGCAGCCGGCCTGAGACGAAATGCACATGGTCACACGCTTGGTGTATCTCATGAGTACGGACTCGACCATGGCGCCGTCGAACAAACGGTGGACGGATTTGACCGTCATACCCTGATCCGCCTTGAGGTTCTTGACCGTGGTCAACAGCGGCGGCATGGCCGCGCTCACCAACTCCTCGCGCTGCCCGGCCGGCAGGTCCGTCATCTTTTCCGGGTCTGTCTCGAAGCGCTCGAAGTAGTGCTTGGAAAGCTGTGCCGCACGGAATGCCGGATAGCCCGCGTCCTGCAGCATCTTTTTGCGCCCGGCCAGATCCAGGTCCGCCAGGTGCTGCGGGGGCTTACCCCGCCGTGCGGGCTTGAACACCAGCTGTCCGGGTTTCGGTCGTTCGGTGATTTCTACGTCGGTGGCCATGTTCAGGTCCTTTCGCTCGTGCGTACCGCGCGTGCGGTTCAGGATGCGGCTATCGGGACGGGATGAACCCCCAGGGGTTCGAGTTCGGATGCGCCGCCGTCTTCGGCGGTCAGGACCCACAGGCCCTTGGAGTGCAGGCACACGCTGTGTTCCCACTGGCTCGCGTTGGAGCCGTCAACGGTCACCACTGTCCAGTCGTCTTCCAGCACTTTGGTTTCGATTCCACCGCGCACCAGCATGGGTTCGATCGCTAGCGCCATTCCCGGGACCAGCCGGGGACCGCGATTGCGCACGGCGTAGTTGGGAACGTCAGGAGCCATGTGCATCGCGGTGCCGATACCGTGTCCCACGTAGTCCTCGAGGATCCCCAGCCGCTGTCCGACCGCCCCGTGAACGTAGTTCTCCACGGCCTGACCGATGTCGCCCACGTGGCTTCCGGTGGCCATCGCCGCAATACCGCGCCACATGGCTCCGCGAGTTACTTTGGACAGCTCGACGTCTGCGGGGTCGTGCTTCTCCCCCACCAACACGGTGCGGGCCGAGTCGCCGTGCCAACCGTCCACGATGGCACCACCGTCGATGGAGACGATGTCGCCCTCCGCCAACTCCTCTTCACCAGGGATGCCGTGAACGACCCGGTCGTTGACGGACACGCAGACGGTGGCCGGATATCCGTAGTAGCCCAGGAAGTTTGATTCCGCGTTATTGGCAGCCAGAACCTCGCGGAACGCGGCGTCCACATCAGCGGTGGTGGCCCCCGGAATGGATGCTGCCACAGCGGCGTCGAGCGCGCGCGAAGTCACCACCCCGGCTCGTGACATCATCGCGAGCTGGGCGTCGGACTTCAGTTCTACCTTGCGGCGGCCAAACACGGTGCGCGCTTCCCTTCGTAGTGGTGTGTTCTTTCAACGGCTAAGCCCTCGGAACGCGCTGCATCGCGCGATTCCGAGGGCTTGCACCCAATATTTTCTGTCAGTGAGCCCGCATTTCAGCTGGCCAGGGCCGCCATGATCCGCTCGGTGACCTGGTCAATGTCTCCCAGGCCGTCTACCTCGGTGACGATGCCACGCTTTTCGTAAACACCCACGACCGGAGCGGTCTGCTCGTCATAAACGTCGAGGCGATGACGGATGACATCCTCCGTGTCATCCGTGCGGCCCTGATCCTGAGCGCGGCCGAGCAATCGCTTGACCAGCTCGTCGTTGTCAGCGGTCAGCAACAGCACGACATCCAAGTGCGTCCCGTTGGCCTCAAGAATGCTGTCCAGTTCCTCGACCTGAGCTACGTTGCGAGGGTAGCCGTCCAACAGGAATCCGCTGTTTGCGTCATCCTGCGCCAGACGGTCTCGGACCATGGAGTTGGTCACCGAATCCGGCACCAGATTGCCCGCGTCAGTGTAACGCTGGGCTTCCTTGCCGAGTTCGGTCTGCTCTTTGATGTTGGCTCGGAAAATGTCCCCGGTGGAGATCGCAGGAACGTTCAACCGTTCGCAAATGCGAGCCGCCTGAGTGCCCTTGCCAGCGCCTGGCGGTCCAATGATCAACATACGGGTCATGGCTTCTCCTTGCATGAACTTCTCTGGTCCCCCACCACTTTACTGGCTCCAGCTCGCGAGCGGGGCGGATCACACGGATCCGTGGGACTGGGTGGATAACTACTTACGCAGCAACCCCTCATAGTGACGCTGCTGCAGCTGCGCGTCGATCTGCTTCACGGTATCCAGACCCACGCCCACCATGATCAGCAGCGACGGGCCACCGAACGGGAAGTTCTGATTGGCGTCGAACAGCACCAGCGCGATCAGCGGAATCATGGACACGATACCCAGGTACAGAGCACCCGGAAGCGTGATGCGGGACAGCACGTAACGCAGGTAGTTCTCCGTGGGGCGGCCGGCACGGATGCCCGGGATGAAGCCGCCGTAGCGCTTCATGTTGTTGGAGACCTCTTCCGGGTTGAACGTGATGGACACGTAGAAGTACGTGAACGCCACGATCATCAGGAAGTACGTGGCCATGTAGATCGGGTGGTCGCCGGAGGCGAAATAGGTATTGATCCAGTTGACCCAACCCGGTACCGGGGAGCCGTCGTTGGGCATACCGAACTGCGCGATCATGGTCGGCAGCATGAGCATGGACGAGGCGAAGATAATGGGGATCACGCCGGCCATGTTGACCTTGAGCGGGATGTAAGTACTGGTGCCGCCGATCGTCCGACGGCCCACCATCCGCTTGGCGTACTGGACGGGAATGCGGCGCTGTGACTGTTCAACGAACACCACACAGGTGATGACTACAAGCCCAACCGCGCATACCGCCAAGAACAGGCCCCAACCGCGGGTGCGCAGGATGTCACCCAGTGCGGACGGGAAGGTTGCGGCGATCGAGGTGAAGATCAACAAGGACATGCCGTTGCCAACGCCCTTGTCGGTGATGCGCTCACCCAACCACATGATCAGCGTGGTACCGGCGGTCATCGTGAGGATCATGATCACGAGGACCATCAGGGAATCGTTCGGGATGATCGGCAAGGGGCAGTCACCCAGCAGCGATCCGGAACGTGCCAGCGACACCACGGTCGTGGCATTCAGTGCAGCCAGTCCGATCGTCAGATAACGCGTGTACTGCGTCAGCTTGGTCTGCCCCTGGGCGCCCTCTTCATGGAGCTCTTGGAAGCGCGGAATGACCACGCGCAGCAGCTGCACAATGATGCTCGCCGTAATGTAGGGCATCACGCCCAAGGCGAAGATGGACAACTGCAGGAGCGCACCGCCACTGAACAGGTTGACCAAGTCGTACACGCCGCCGGTGGTGTTGCCCAGCGCCAGACACTGCTGCACATTGCCGTAATCCACGCCAGGCGCAGGGATGAAAGTGCCCAACCTGTAGATCACAATGATCCCGAGGGTGAACAGCAGCTTATTGCGCAGTTCCGGCGTTGTGAACGCCCGTGCGAAAGCACTGAGCACAGGTCCTCCTCCAAAAACTTCAGTGTTGGCCCGGCCGGTCCCGACCCCGGGCAAGTCTAGCGAAGGATGTTGCCCGCTCACGCCCGAGGTGAGCACCAACACCCTGATAAAAAGCAGCGGGCCCCGTGCCGACAATACGGCACGGGGCCCGCTTCAGTTCAGGGTTACACCCTACAACCGATTACTGCGTACAGTCTCACGCGGTCTGCGTGGAACCGCCGGCAGCTGCGATCTTCTCAGCCGCGGAGGCGGAGAACTTGTCCGCGGTGATGTTCAGTGCAACGGAGATCTCTCCGGTGCCCAGAACCTTGACCGGCTGGTTCTTGCGCACTGCACCCTTGGCAACGAGATCGGAAATACCGATCGTGCCGCCCTCGGGGAACAGTTCGCCCAGACGATCCAGGTTCACAACCTGGTACTCCACGCGGAACGGGTTCTTGAAACCACGCAGCTTGGGCAGACGCATGTGCAACGGCAGCTGACCGCCGGCGAAACCGGCCTTCACCTGGTAACGCGCCTTGGTGCCCTTGGTACCACGACCGGCCGTCTTACCCTTCGAAGCCTCACCACGACCCACACGGGTCTTGGACTGGTGAGATCCGGGGGCCGGACGCAGGTGGTGAACCTTCAGAGCGTGCTGCTTCTTGCTCCCAGTGTTTTCAGCCATGGTCACTCGGCCTCCTCAACCTCTACGAGATGCGACACGGTATTGATCATGCCCGCGGTCGCTGCATCGGCCTTGCGCTCCACCACGTTGCCCGGCTTCTTCAAACCGAGGGAACGCAGGGTGTCACGCATGTTCTGCTTCTGACCGACCACGGAGCGGATCTGCTTGATACGCAGGTTTGCACCGTCGGCCTGAATGCGCTTTACGTTCATCAGGCACCTGCCTTCTGGATATCGCGCAGCAGCGGGGCCGGAATAACCTCGTCCATGGGCAGGCCACGACGGGCAGCCACGGAAGCGGGCTCTTCGAGCATACGCAGGGCCTCGATGGTTGCGTGCACGATGTTGATCTGGTTGGACGAACCCAAGGACTTGGACAACACGTCATGGATGCCCGCGCACTCGAGTACGGCACGCACCGGACCGCCGGCGATAACACCGGTACCCGGGGTGGCCGGACGCAACATCACGACACCGGCAGCGGCTTCGCCCTGCACGCGGTGCGGAATGGTGCGATCTTCCACGCGAGGAACCCGGAAGAAATTCTTCTTGGCTTCCTCGACGCCCTTGGAGATGGCGGCGGGAACTTCCTTGGCCTTGCCGTAGCCCACGCCAACCATGCCGTTGCCATCGCCTACCACCACGAGGGCGGTGAAGCTGAAGCGGCGGCCACCCTTGACCACCTTGGAGACACGGTTGATGGTCACGACGCGCTCGAGGAACTTGTCCTTCTCTTCGTCGCGACCGCCACGGCCACCACGGCCGCCGCGTTCGTTACGACCGCCGCGTTCGCCACGGCCACCGCGCTCATTGCGGTTACCGCGACCGCCGCGGCCACCGCGGTTGTCTTCGGTTCCCTGCTGAGCCTCGGTAGCTTCGTTGGAAGCGTTGGTGGCTTCGCTCACCTTGGTTTCCTTCTCATTGTTCTGCTCGCTCACAGCGCCAGACCTCCTTCACGGGCACCATCGGCCACCGCGGCCACACGGCCGTGGTACTTGTTGCCGCCACGGTCGAACACAACGGTTTCGATTCCGGCAGCCTTGGCGCGTTCAGCGACGAGTTCGCCGACACGCTTGGCCTTGGCGGTTTTGTCCTCCGAGGCGGCCCGCAGGTCAGCTTCCATGGTGGAAGCGGACGCCAGGGTTACACCCTTGTCGTCGTCGATCACCTGGGCGACCATGTGACGCGCGGAACGGGTCACTACGAGACGGGGACGCAGTGCACTTCCGGAAACGTACTTGCGTACGCGGCGGTGACGACGTGCGCGCTGAGCGGACTTCGACTTGCCCTTGATTACGAGAGCCATGATTACTTACCAGCCTTTCCGGCCTTGCGGCGGATCTGCTCGCCGGCGTAACGCACGCCCTTGCCCTTGTAGGGATCGGGCAGACGCAGCTTGCGGATCTTTGCGGCAACCTGGCCAACCCGCTGCTTGTCGATACCGGCGACGGTGACCTTGTTCGAACCTTCCACGGACAGCGTGATGCCGTCCGGAGCCTCGAACGGGACAGGGTGGCTGTAGCCCAGAGCGAACTCCAGGTTGGCGCCCTTGGCCTGCACGCGGTAACCGGTTCCGACGATTTCCAGCTGCTTGCTGAAACCCTCGGAGACACCCTGGACCATGTTGGAGATCAGGGTACGAGTCAAACCGTGCAGAGCGCGGGACTCGCGCTCGTCGTTGGGGCGGGCAACCTGAATGGTGCCGTCTTCAACAACCACGGTGATGGGAGCGGCCACGGTTTGAGTCAATTCGCCCTTGGGGCCCTTGACCTTCACCACGGAACCGTCCACAGCAACCTCCACACCGGCGGGCACAGAGATCGGGAGACGTCCAATACGTGACATGTTCTCTTCCTTTCTTGTTCTGTGCTACCGATTACCAGACGTACGCGAGGACTTCCCCGCCCACGCCCTTCTTGCCGGCCTGCTTGTCAGTCAGCAGACCCGAAGAGGTGGAGAGGATCGCGATGCCCATGCCGCCGAGAACCTTCGGCAGGTTGGTGGACCTCGCGTAAACGCGCAAACCCGGCTTGGAGATACGGCGAACGCCTGCAATGGAGCGCTCACGGTTGGGACCGAACTTCAGGGACAGGATGAGGGTTTTACCGACCTTGGCCGGCTCCTCGCTCCAGTCCGCAATGTAACCTTCGGCCTTGAGGATGTCCGCAACCCGAGCCTTCAGCTTGGAGTACGGCATGCTCACGGTGTCGTGGTATGCGGAGTTCGCATTACGCAGACGCGTCAGCATGTCTGCGACAGGATCTGTCATTGTCATGTTTGGGCACATGCCCTTCCTCGTCACGGTTTCCAGACCGGTTACAGCCAGTCGGGACCTCTGACGTCGCGGGAATTAGTTGGTCTTGAACGGGAAGCCGAGCGACTTGAGCAGCGCACGACCCTCGTCGTCAGTCTTTGCGGTGGTCACCACGGTGATGTCCATACCGCGCACACGATCGATCTTGTCCTGGTCGATTTCGTGGAACATGGACTGTTCCGTCAAACCGAAGGTGTAGTTGCCGTTGCCGTCGAAGTGACGATCGGACAAACCACGGAAGTCACGGATACGCGGCAGGGCCAGCGTGACCAGACGGTCCAGGAATTCCCACATGCGATCGCCACGCAGGGTGACGTGAGCGCCGATGGGCATACCTTCGCGCAGCTTGAACTGTGCGATGGACTTCTTGGCACGGTTGACCACGGGCTTCTGGCCGGTGATGGCGGTCAGGTCCTTGATGGCGGAATCCACCAGCTTGGAATCCTTGGCCGCCTCGCCCAGACCCATGTTCACGACAACCTTGGTGATGCGGGGCAGTTCCATGACGTTCGTGTAACCGAACTCTTCCTGGAGTGCCGGTGCAACGGTTTCCTGGTACTTGGTCTTGAACCGCGGGGTCATCTTGGTTTCGGTCGTTTCGCTCATCACAGATCCTTGCCGGTGCTCTTGGACACGCGAACGCGAACGGTCTTCTGCTTGCCGTCACGCTCCACGGTCTCGGTGCGGTAGCCCACGCGGGTCGGCTTGCCGGTCTCCGGGTCCACGAGCATCACGTTCGAGATGTGAATGGGAGCCTCGGTCTTGACGATGCCGCCGGCTTCGCCCTGGGCGCTGGCGCGCTGGTGCTTGGTCACCACGTTGACACCTTCGACAACCACGCGGGAAGTCTCGGTGATCACACGCAGAACCTTGCCCTGCTTGCCCTTGTTCTGCTTGTTGCCGGAAATAACCTGAACCAGGTCTCCGGTCTTGATCTTGAATTTCGCCATGTCAGAGCACCTCCGGAGCCAGCGAGATGATCTTCATGAACTTCTTGTCGCGCAGCTCGCGGCCCACGGGGCCGAAGATACGCGTGCCACGGGGATCCCCGTCGGTCTTCAAGATCACTGCGGCGTTCTCGTCGAAACGAATGTAGGAACCGTCGGAACGGCGCCTCTGCTTCTTGGTACGGACCACAACAGCCTTGACAACGTCGCCCTTCTTGACGTTGCCACCGGGGATTGCGTCCTTAACGGTGGCGACAATGACGTCGCCAATGCCTGCGTAACGGCGTCCGGATCCACCGAGTACACGGATGGTGAGGATTTCCTTTGCACCCGTGTTATCGGCGACCCTAAGCCGCGACTCCTGCTGAATCACTGATTACTCCTGTCGTCGCGCCGGTTCTCATCCATATCTGGACGATGTCGAGCCTTGCGGAACGGTAGATATTTGAACGCTTCACTGAACGGTGTTCCCCGTGGCCGTAGGAGGGGCCCGAGGCGTTTTCGCGAAGCATGTACGCGCTGGGTTTGTGGCGTGAGTGATTCGAAGTGATTCCAGACGGACGAGCCGTCTGCTTCGCTGCCCCACTGAGGATCGGTCTGCTCAACCAGAATCCGTGAACGGGCAACGGCACGCGGTGAACATCGCTTGGCGATGCCGCGTGGTACTTCATGCGTGAAAATGCACGAAGACGCTGGTTCATGCCCCAACTTCTCTAAGGAAGTCCAGGCCCGTCAGAACGGGCTATGGAGCATTGTGGATTCTGACTCAGCAGTGTCGAAGTCAGTGTTGTGGGCACACGTGTACCACACGCGTACTGATCCACTCTACAGCCCATGGACTGTTAGGTCCAACTGGGCGATGACCGCAAAGCAACGGGCCCCCATCCGTGGATGGGGGCCCGTGTGTCGGCTCAGAGCCGGCATGCTTTGTCGATCTCGAAAGCCTTACTTGGCCTTCTCGATGATTTCCACAATGCGCCAGTTCTTGCTGGCGGACAGCGGACGCGTCTCGGCGATACGTACGAGGTCACCGACACCAGCGGTGTTCTCCTCGTCGTGCGCCTTGATGCGCTTGGACTTACGCATGACCTTGCCGTAGAGGGCGTGCTTGACACGATCCTCGACCTGCACGACCACGGTCTTGTCCATCTTGTCGGAGACTACGTAGCCGCGACGGGTCTTACGGTCACCGCGCTCGGCCGTGGCCTCGTTGTTAACCTGCTCGCTCACTTGGCATCATCCTCAGACTTGGCGGCCTTCTTGCTCTTCTTGGCTGCCTTCTTGTCGGTCTCTACAGCAGTCGCCTCGACCTCTTCGCGGATGCCCAGCTCGCGCTCACGGAGCACGGTGTAGATACGGGCAATGTCACGCTTGACGGACTTCAGACGACCGTTGCTCTCGAGCTGACCGGTAGCGGACTGGAAGCGCAGGTTGAACAGCTCTTCCTTGGACTTCCGCAACTGCTCGGTCAGAGCACCGTTGTCGAGTTCCGCGAGGTTTTCCATGTTCAGATCCTTAGATCCAATGGCCATTGATCATTCACCACCTTCGCGACGCACGATACGTGCCTTCATCGGGAGCTTGTGGATTGCCAAGCGAAGCGCCTCACGGGCAACTTCCTCGGAAACGCCGGAGATCTCGAACATAATGCGTCCGGGCTTGACGTTGGCGACCCACCATTCGGGAGAACCCTTACCGGAACCCATACGGGTTTCGGCAGGCTTCTTGGTCAGGGGACGGTCCGGGTAAATGTTGATCCAGACCTTACCGCCACGCTTGATGTGACGGGTCATTGCGATACGCGCGGACTCGATCTGACGGTTGGTGACATATGCCGGGCTCAGTGCCTGGATGCCCCATTCGCCGAACGATACCTGGGTTCCGCCCTTAGCCTGGCCCCGACGTTTCGGGTGGTGCTGCTTGCGGAACTTAACACGACGTGGGATAAGCATTACTTACCACCCTCTGCATTGGGTGCCTCCGCAGCGGTCTTCTGCTGGGGGGCTGCGGCGGAGTCGTTACGCTCACGGCGTCCGCCACGGTCGTTACGGTCATTGCCACCACGACGACGACGCTCGCCGCCACCAGCGCCACCGCGACGGTCGTTGCGTCCGCGCGAAGACGGAGCAGCGGCCTGCTGTGCAGCCAGTTCCTTGGAGGTCAAGTCGCCCTTGTAGATCCAGACCTTCACGCCGATACGGCCGAAGGTGGTCTTTGCCTCGAAGAAGCCGTAGTCGATGTTCGCGCGCAGGGTGTGCAGGGGCACACGGCCTTCGCGGTAGAACTCCGAGCGGGACATTTCAGCGCCACCCAGGCGGCCGGCGCACTGGATACGAATACCCTTGGCACCCGCACGCTGAGCGGACTGAATGGCCTTCTTCATGGCGCGGCGGAAGGCCACGCGTGAAGCGAGCTGCTCGGCGACACCCTGAGCGACCAACTGAGCGTCGGTCTCGGGGTTCTTGACTTCCAGGATGTTCAGCTGGATCTGCTTGCCGGTCAGCTTCTCGAGCTCACCGCGGATGCGGTCAGCTTCGGCGCCGCGGCGGCCGATCACGATACCCGGACGAGCGGTGTGGATGTCCACACGCACACGGTCACGGGTGCGCTCGATCTCGACCTTGGAGATACCGGCGCGATCCATGCCCTTGGACATGAGCTCGCGGATCTTCACATCCTCGCGGATGTAGTCCTTGTAGCGCTGACCCGGCTGGTTGGAGTCTGCGTACCAGTGCGAGATGTGGTCGGTGGTAATGCCCAGACGGAATCCGTTGGGGTTGATTTTCTGTCCCACTTAGCGGACCTCCTCCTTCTCCGGGGTCGCCACGACCACGGTCACGTGGCTCGTGCGCTTGTTGATGCGGTACGCACGGCCCTGGGCGCGCGGCTGGAACCGCTTCATGGTGGGTCCCTCGTCCACGTAAGCAGCGGAGACAACGAGGTCTTCCTGCTTGAACGCGAGGCCTTCACGGTCGGCCTTCTGCCGTGCGTTAGCTACGGCGGATTCGAGAACCTTGAATACCGGCTCAGAAGCTGCCTGGGGGGCAAACTTCAGAATCGCCAATGCCTCATTCGCCTGCTGGCCACGAATCAGGTTGACGACGCGCCGGGCCTTCATAGGCGTCACGCGGATGTAGCGCGCAGATGCCTTGGCTTCCATTGCTTTCCTTCTCTCGTCTTGTCGAAGAAGTGCTACGTGCTAACCCGAGGGTCAGCGACGCTTGCCCTTCTTGTCGTCCTTCACATGGCCGCGGAATGTGCGGGTCGGAGCGAATTCGCCGAGCTTGTGCCCGACCATCGACTCCGTGATGAACACCGGGATGTGCTTGCGTCCGTCGTGCACGGCGATCGTGTGGCCGAGCATGTCGGGCACGATCATCGAGCGGCGGGACCACGTCTTGATGACGTTCTTGGTGCCCTTCTCGTTCTCCTTGGCGACCTTCAGGTAGAGGTGCTGATCAACGAAAGGGCCCTTCTTGAGGCTGCGTGGCATTAGTCAGGCTCCTTAGCGCTTGTTCTTGCCGGTACGACGACGACGGACGATGAGCTTGTCGCTTTCCTTGTTGGGGCGACGGGTGCGTCCCTCGGGCTTGCCGTTCGGGTTGACCGGGTGGCGACCACCGGAGGTCTTACCCTCACCACCACCGTGCGGGTGGTCAACGGGGTTCATGACGACACCGCGGACGGTCGGGCGGACGCCCTTCCAGCGGTTGCGGCCGGCCTTGCCCCAGTTGATGTTGGACTGCTCGGCGTTTCCGACCTCGCCGACGGTTGCGCGGCAGCGCACGTCGACGTTGCGGATTTCACCGGAAGGCAGACGAAGCTGGCCGTACTTGCCTTCCTTGGCGACGAGCTGCACGGAGGCACCGGCTGAACGAGCCAGCTTGGCACCGCCACCGGGGCGCAGTTCCACAGCGTGCAGAACGGTACCCACGGGGATGTTGCGCAACGGCAGGTTGTTACCGGGCTTGATGTCGGCGGACGGACCGGACTCGACAACGTCGCCCTGCTTGAGCTTGTTGGGAGCCACGATGTAGCGCTTGGTGCCGTCAACGTAGTGCAGCAGCGCAATGCGAGCCGTACGGTTGGGGTCGTACTCGATGTGAGCGACCTTGGCATCAATGCCGTCCTTGTCGTGACGACGGAAGTCGATGACACGGTACTGACGCTTGTGTCCACCGCCCTTGTGACGGGTGGTGATACGACCGGTGTTGTTACGACCGCCCTTCTTGGGCAGCGGACGCACCAGTGACTTCTCAGGCGTGGTACGCGTGATTTCTACGAAGTCGGCAACCGACGAGCCACGACGGCCCGGGGTTGTCGGCTTGTGCTTACGGATAGCCATAATTGATATTCCTCGTTAAAGTGGTCTCCGCTCAGGCGAGCGGACCGCCGAAGATGTCGATGGAACCTTCCCGAAGGGACACGATGGCACGCTTGGTGGCCTTTCGCGTTCCCCAGCCGAAGCGAGTGCGCTTGCGCTTACCGGGACGGTTAAGGGTGTTGACGGACTCGACCTTGACGCCGAAGATCTTCTCCACGGCGTACTTGATCTCGGTCTTGTTGGCCGAGGGGTCCACCTGGAAGGTGTACTTGCCCTCGTCGATCAGTCCGTAGGACTTCTCGGAGACGACCGGGCGAATGATCACATCGCGCGGGTCCTTGTTGTAGATCGCGCTCACTTGGCGTCCTCCTGGTTCTTACCCGTAGCGGACGCAGCAGCAACGAACGAGTCGTAAGCGGCCTTGGTGAAGATCACGTCGTCCGAGACGAGCACGTCGTACGTGTTGAGCTGGTCTGCGTACACGGCGTGCGTGTTGACCAGGTTGCGCACGGACAATGCAGTGACATCGTCACCGCGGTCCAGAACAACCAGCACGTTCTTGCGCTCGGTGACCGAACGCAGTGCTTCCTTGGCGGCCTTGGTGGACGGCTCGGAAGCAGTCACCAGATCGGCAACCACGTGAATGCGGTTGTTGCGAGCCCGGTCCGAGAGTGCGCCGCGCAGTGCAGCTGCCTTCATCTTCTTGGGCGTGCGCTGCGAGTAGTCACGCGGGGTCGGACCGTGGACAACGCCACCGCCGGTCATGTGAGGTGCACGGATGGAGCCCTGACGAGCGCGACCCGTACCCTTCTGCTTGAACGGCTTACGGCCAGCACCGGAAACTTCGGCGCGGGTCTTGGTCTTGTGCGTTCCCTGGCGAGCAGCGGCCAACTGAGCGACGACGACCTGGTGAAGCAGTGCCACGTTGGTCTGCGCGTCGAAGATCTCAGCGGGCAGCTCGACGTTTACGGTTTCAGTTGCCATGGCTTATCAGGCTCCCTTCACTGCGGTTCGGACGAGGACGACCGATCCCTTGGGGCCCGGCAGGGCACCCTTGATGAGCAGCAGGGAATTGTCGGCGTCAACAGCGTGAACGGTGAGGTTCATGGTGGTCTGTCGGACGTTGCCCATCCGGCCGGCCATCTTCATGCCCTTGAAAACACGTGCGGGGTAAGACGCGCCGCCGATGGATCCCGGCTTGCGGTGGTTCTTGTGAGCACCGTGGGAGGCGCCAACACCGGCGAAGCCGTGACGCTTCATAACACCGGCGGTGCCCTTGCCCTTGGTGGTGCCGACGACGTCGACCTTGGTACCGGCGTCGAAGATTTCGACGGACAGTTCCTGGCCGAGCTCGTAGTCAGCGGAATCGGAAGTACGAAGTTCGACGACGTGGCGGCGCGGGGTAACTCCGGCGGCGGCGAAGTGGCCAGCCAGCGGCTTAGAAACCTTGCGGGGATCGATCGCACCGAAGCCGATCTGAACGGAGTTGTAACCGTCCTTGTCCTCGTTGCGCAGCTGCGTCACGACGTTGGAGTCGGCCTTGACCACGGTCACCGGCACGAACTTCCCGTTCTCGTCCCAGACCTGGGTCATGCCGAGCTTGGTGCCCAGCAGGCCCTTAACCTGGCGTTCGAAAGTGGTAGTCATTGGGGTGCGATCCTTTTTACAGCTTGATTTCGATGTTCACGTCAGCCGGCAGGTCAAGACGCATGAGCGAGTCGACTGCCTTGGGCGTGGGGTCGATGATGTCGATCAGCCGCTTGTGTGTGCGCATTTCGAAGTGCTCACGGCTGTCCTTGTACTTGTGCGGCGAGCGGATCACGCAGTAAACGTTCTTCTCCGTGGGCAGCGGGACGGGTCCCACTACCGTGGCGCCTGCGCGCGTCACCGTCTCAACGATTTTCCGGGCCGAGACGTCAATGACCTCGTGGTCATAGGACTTCAGCCGGATGCGGATTTTTTGTCCCGCCATGGCGTCGTGACTCTCTTTCTTCAAGTACTTCCCTGTGTGGAGCGTTAGCTCCTTGTGTTTTGGCGCTTATACCGCCACTTCACACAGGCTGAATCCGGTAAAACCGGGTTCCTCACCCTGCTGAAGCACCGACACCCGAACTCGGGCGTGTCGCGTAAAACGCAAACACGAGTTCGCACAAATAATTTCATTGGTGTCGATTGGATGGCTATTCACGTGGTTCCCATGGAGACCATGGCTCGTTGAGGCTGCTTCGGTGTACCGGTTCGCCCGACGCGGTCGGGACCTTTTTACGGGCACACGCCGACACGTGAACAACAGCGACCATTCTGCCAGAGGTTTGCACGTCATTGCAAACGAGCCCTTCCCCTCCTCTGAGCGGCCGCGTGCGATCGCCCCTGACGACGGCGCGGCAGCCGGCCGGCGGGTCGTCACGTCCCAGGAGAGCGGGAACGCGTCAGGCCCCGCCAGTACAAGACTGACGGGGCCTGACGCAGTGTGTCGGACTAGCCGACGATCACTTCAGTAATCAGAGGATTACTTGATGATCTTGGTCACCTTACCGGAACCAACGGTGCGGCCACCCTCACGGATAGCGAAGCCGAGGCCGTCCTCCATGGCGATGGGCTGGATCAGCTCAACGGTCATTTCGGTGTTATCGCCGGGCATAACCATCTCGGTGCCCTCGGGCAGCGTGATGACGCCGGTGACGTCGGTGGTGCGGAAGTAGAACTGCGGACGGTAGTTCGAGTAGAACGGGTTGTGACGTCCGCCTTCTTCCTTGGACAGGATGTAGACGTTTGCCTCGAAGTCCGTGTGCGGGGTGATGGAACCCGGCTTGCAGACAACCTGGCCACGCTCGACATCGTCGCGCTTGAGGCCACGCAGCAGCAGACCACAGTTCTCGCCCGCGAGGGCTTCGTCCATCTGCTTGTGGAACATCTCGATACCGGTCACGGTGGTCTTCTGGATCGGGCGGATGCCGACGATCTCGACCTCGGAGTTGATCGGCAGGGTGCCACGCTCGGCACGGCCGGTCACGACGGTGCCACGACCGGTAATGGTGAAGACGTCCTCAACGGGCATCAGGAACGGCTTGTCGGTGTCGCGCTCCGGCTCCGGGATGCTCTCGTCCACGGCCTCCATGAGGTCCTCGACGGACTTGACCCACTGAGCGTCGCCCTCGAGAGCCTTCAGAGCGGAGACGCGCACCACGGGTGCGTTGTCGCCGTCGAAGCCCTGGTCGGACAGCAGCTCACGAACTTCCATTTCAACGAGGTCCAGCAGTTCCTCGTCGTCGACCATGTCGGACTTGTTCAGTGCGACCAGCAGGTAGGGAACGCCCACCTGGCGGGCGAGCAGAACGTGCTCGCGGGTCTGAGCCATGGGGCCGTCGGTGGCGGCAACCACGAGGATTGCGCCGTCCATCTGAGCAGCACCGGTGATCATGTTCTTCACGTAGTCCGCGTGACCGGGGGCGTCAACGTGTGCGTAGTGACGCTTGTCGGTCTGGTACTCGATGTGAGAGATGTTGATGGTAATGCCGCGCTGCTTCTCCTCCGGAGCGGAGTCGATGGCGCCGAAGTCGCGCTGCTCGTTGAGATCCGGGTACTTGTCAGCAAGCACCTTGGAGATGGCAGCGGTGAGCGTGGTCTTGCCGTGGTCAACGTGGCCGATGGTGCCGATGTTGAGGTGCGGCTTGTTGCGCTCGAACTTGGCCTTCGCCATGATGTGTTCCTCCTAGAACATTGAGGTGAGACTTACTCGACGACTCCGAATGTCCGGAGTCTGCTATCACAGCGCATAGCACTGCTGCAGTCGAAACCTGTGCAAGTCTACTTTGGCTTGAGTGGTTTATCGAAATTTGGGGACGAGTCCCCGGTGGGCTTACTCGCCGCGATTCTTCTGGATGATCTCGTCGGCAACAGCCTTGGGAACCTCCGAATAGCTGTCGAACTGCATCGAGTACACAGCGCGGCCCTGGGTCTTGGAACGCAGGTCGCCAATGTAACCGAACATTTCGGACAGCGGCACGAGGGCCTTCACCAGCTTGACGCCGGTGACGTCCTCCATGGACTGGATCTGACCACGACGGGAGTTCAGGTCGCCGATCACTTCGCCCATGTACTCCTCAGGAGTACGGACCTCCACGGACATCAACGGCTCGAGGAGCACAGGGTTGGCGCGACGAACACCTTCCTTGAACACCATGGAACCGGCGATCTTGAACGCCATTTCGGACGAGTCAACATCGTGGTAGGCACCGTCGAGCAGGGTGGCCTTCACACCGACCATGGGGTAACCGGCGAGAACACCCAACTGCATGGCGTCCTGGATACCGGCATCCACGGAAGGAATGTACTCGCGAGGCACGCGGCCACCGGTCACCTTGTTGTCGAACTCGTAGAGTTCCTCGGCATCCAGCGGAAGCGGCTCGAAAGCGACCTGCACCTTAGCGAACTGACCGGAACCACCGGTCTGCTTCTTGTGGGTGTAGTCGACCTTGTCCACGGCCTTCTTGATGGTTTCGCGGTAAGCCACCTGCGGCTTACCCACGTTGGCTTCCACCTTGAACTCGCGCTTCATGCGATCCACCAGGATGTCCAGGTGGAGCTCGCCCATGCCGCCGATCTCGGTCTGGCCGGTCTCATCATTGAGGGACACCGTGAAGGTGGGGTCCTCAGCGGAGAGCTTCTGAATAGCGGTGGAGAGCTTTTCCTGGTCACCCTTGGTCTTGGGCTCGATGGCCACGAAGATCACGGGCTCGGGGAAGCTCATGGATTCCAACACGATGGGGTTCGCGGATTCGCACAGGGTGTCACCGGTGGTGGTGTCCTTCAGGCCGATAGCCGCGTAGATGTGACCGGCGGAGATCTCGTCCACCGGGTTCTCCTTGTTGGAGTGCATCTGGAACAGCTTGCCGATGCGCTCCTTCTTACCCTTGGTGGAGTTGAGCACCTGCTCGCCGGCCTTGGCCTTACCGGAGTAGACGCGGATGTAGGTGAGCTGACCGTAGAACGGGTGCGCCGCGACCTTGAACGCCAGAGCGGCGAACGGAGCGTTCGCGTCTGCCGGGCGGGTCATGACCTCTTCCTCGTCATTGACGGCGTGGCCCTGCACGGAGAGCACGTCCAGCGGGGTGGGGAGGTAATCCACAACTGCATCGAGCATGGGCTGCACGCCGCGGTTCTTGAACGCGGAACCACACAGCACCGGGTAAGCCCTGGAGTTGATCGTCAGTTCACGGATACCGTGCTTGATCTCGTCCTGGGTCAGCTCTTCACCGTTGAGGTACTTCTCCATGAGCTCGTCGTCGGCTTCTGCCACGGACTCGACCAGCTGGTTGCGGTATTCCTCAGCACGGTCCTTCAGATCCTCGGGGATCTCGCGGATCTCGTACTTGGCGCCCAGGGAAACGTCACCCTTGGAGTCGCCCTCCCACACGAAGGCCTTCATGGTGAGCAGGTCGACAACGCCCACGAAGTCGTTCTCGGCGCCGATGGGCAGCTGCAGAACGAGCGGGGTTGCGCCCAGGCGGGACTTGATGGTGTCAACGGTGAAGTAGAAGTCCGCACCGAGCTTGTCCATCTTGTTGACGAAGCAGATGCGCGGAACTTCGTACTTGTCAGCCTGACGCCACACGGTCTCGGACTGGGGCTCAACGCCCTCCTTGCCGTCGAAGACTGCAACGGCGCCGTCGAGCACACGCAGGGAGCGCTCGACCTCGACCGTGAAGTCCACGTGACCGGGGGTGTCGATGATGTTGATCTGGTTGTCGTGCCAGTAGCACGAGGTCGCGGCGGAGGTAATGGTGATGCCGCGTTCCTGCTCCTGCGCCATCCAGTCCATCGTGGATGCACCGTCGTGCGTCTCGCCGAGCTTGTGGTTGATGCCCGTGTAGAACAGGATTCGTTCGGTGGTCGTGGTCTTACCAGCATCGATGTGAGCCATGATGCCGATATTGCGGACCTTGTTCAGGTCGGTAAGCACGTCAAGTGCCACGATGGTTCCCTTCGTAAAGGTTGGTGCCGGGCCCAGGTGTCGGCCCCGCTGTTGGCAGGGCCGACACGACTATCGGATTTTACCAGCGATAGTGGGCGAAGGCCTTGTTGGACTCAGCCATCTTGTGAGTATCCTCGCGGCGCTTCACAGCGGCACCCAGGCCGTTGGAGGCATCGAGGATCTCGTTCTGGAGACGCTCAGTCATGGTGTTTTCGCGGCGGACCTTGGCGTAGCCGACGAGCCAACGCAGCGACAGCGCGGTGGCGCGGCCTGCCTTGACCTCGACGGGCACCTGGTAGGTGGCGCCACCGACACGGCGGGAGCGAACCTCGAGGGCCGGCTTGACGTTGTCAAGGGCCTTCTTCAGGGTTGCGACGGGATCGGAGTTGGTCTTGTTACGAACGCCTTCAAGGGCACCGTAGACGATGCGCTCTGCGGTGGACTTCTTGCCGTCCTGCAGAACCTTGTTGATCAACTGGGTGACCACGGGCGAACCGTAGACGGGGTCTACGACGAGGGGGCGCTTGGGAGCGGGACCTTTACGAGGCATTACTTCTTCTCCTTCTTGGCGCCGTAGCGGGAACGAGCCTGCTGGCGGCCCTTGACACCCTGGGTGTCGAGTGCGCCGCGCACGATCTTGTAGCGAACACCCGGCAAGTCCTTCACACGACCACCGCGCACCAGCACGATGGAGTGCTCCTGCAGGTTGTGTCCCTCACCGGGGATGTACGCGGTAACTTCCACGCCGCCGTTGAGCTTGACACGAGCCACCTTACGAAGAGCCGAGTTCGGCTTCTTGGGGGTGGTGGTGAACACACGGGTGCACACGCCGCGCTTCATGGGGTTGCCCTTGAGCGCGGGGGCTTTGGTCTTGACGACCTTGGACGTCCGGCCCTTACGGACCAGCTGCTGAATAGTTGGCACAGTGCCTCCTGTTTGGGCAGACCTTGCGTTCACCCGGTGAACGGTCTGCTGACTGCGGATTGGTGAGTCACTGATGCGGGCATGACAAAAAATGGCATCTAGGTACAAGGTGCGTACCAAAGGACAGGGTCCAATTTGCCATTGAATCGAAAATGCACACGCTCGTGACCGAGCAATTCTCATCCAGTGTAGCAGCTGCTTCACGCCGCCGCGAACCGGTTCATCTCGGACCCACCGGGTAATGGCGGGCGTTCAGTTCCCCGACGCCGCCAGGTCCTGCGAGATCGCTGCCGCACACGCGAGCAACTCGGGGATGACCTGCGCTTCCGGGTGATCGGTGTCCACCCCGGGCATGCCCACGCGCATGGACACGTTGATCGCGGCCACGGTGCGCCCGGTGAGGTCATTGACGGGAACCGCAGCCGAGCGAAGGCCCACTTCGAGTTCCTGGTCGACCACGGCATAGCCCTGCTCGCGCACTCGCTGCAGTTGCTGCAGCAAAGCTTCCCGCTCGGTGGTGGTGCGCCGGGTCAGCGGGGAAAGCTCTGCCGTGTTGAGGTACTCCCCCAGCTCGTTGGCATCCAGCCCGGCGAGTAACACGCGCCCCATGGAGGTGGCGTAGGCGGGGAACCGGGTTCCCACGGCGATAGCAACGGTCATGATGCGGTGGGTGGCTACGCGGGCCACATAGACAATGTCCTGGCCGTCGAGCACGGACATGGAGGTGGATTCCTGCAGCGTGTCCGACAGTTTCTTCAGGTGCGGACTCGCAATCTGGGGCAGCGAAAGCGCAGAGAGGTACGAGTATCCCAGCTGCAATACCTTGGGCGTGAGCTCGAACATGCGCCCGTCGGACCGCACGTAGCCCAAGGACTCGAGCGTGAGGAGGAACCGCCGAGCGGTAGCGCGCGTCAAACCCGTGTGCCGCGCGACGTCGGAGAGCGTCATGACGGGCTGAGCGGCGTCGAAGGCGGAAATGACGGACAGTCCACGCGCGAGCGACTGGACGTACTGGCTCTTGTCGGCGGAGTCTGCGTCAGCACTCAAGGGGGCTCCCAATCACACGGGTCGAACAATGGTCTTGCAGGTAGCGAGCTCGATTGAAGCAAGGCGGGGGCGGAACCATGAAAGTTCCGCCCCCGCGCCAGCGTCAGTTGGCGGGCTTCAGCTCGATGTCGACCAACTCGGTGAGTTCGTCGAAACCGATGCCGAAGGTCTCGCGCACACGCACGCCGTCCTCCTCGATGAGGAACACGGCCTTGTCCGTGTAGATGCGCGAAACGCAACCAACACCGGTCAGCGGCATATCGCACTCTGCCACCAGTTTGGGCTGACCCTTCTTGGTCTGCAGGGTCATCATCACGAAGGTCTGCTTGGCACCGGTAGCCAGATCCATGGCACCGCCCACCGCGGGGATGGCACCGGGCTTGCCGGTGTGCCAGTTTGCCAGGTTGCCCTTCTGATCCACCTGGAAGGCACCCAGGACACAGCAGTCCAGGTGACCGCCGCGCATCATCGCGAAGGAATCAGCGTGGTGGAAGTAAGAGCAACCTTCGGTCTCCACCACGGGGATCTTGCCCGCATTGATGAGGTCAGGATCGATCTCTTCACCCTTGGCCTCCGCTCCCATACCCAGCATGCCGTTCTCGGTGTGCAGGGTCACGTCGTCCTCGGGAGAGAGGTAGTTGGAGACCAGCGTGGGCTGGCCGATACCCAGGTTGACGTAGGCACCAGCGGGGATGTCTCGGGCTACGACCTCTGCGAGCTCTTCAGGGCTCAGGGCGTGATCACTGTTCTGCGGGGCGCTCATGCCGCACCTTCCTCTCGCGGGTCTACCTGCTTGGGAGCTTCGAGCTTGACCACGGTGTCCACGTAGATACCGGGGGTCACCACGACCTCGGGGTCGATCTGACCGCGTTCCACGATCTCGCTCACCTGCACGATGGAGTGCTTGGCGGCCGCGGCCATGATGGGGCCGAAGTTCCGCGCGGTCTTGCGGTAGACCAGGTTGCCCGCAGTATCTGCGGTGTGCGCCTTGGTCAGGGAGAAATCCGCATGAATCGGATATTCGAGTACCTGGTGCTTGCCGTCCAGTTCACGGACTTCCTTACCCTCGGCCAGCGGGGTGCCGTAACCGGTGGGCGTGTAGAACGCGCCGATGCCGGCGCCCGCGGCGCGAATACGCTCGGCCAGGTTGCCCTGCGGCACGACCTCGAGCTCGATGTCCCCGGCGTGGTACTTCTCGTCGAAGTGCCAGGAGTCCGCCTGTCGCGGGAAGGAACAAATGATCTTCTTCACGCGACCGAGCTGGATGAGCTTGGCCAGTCCCACGTCACCGTTGCCGGCGTTGTTGTTGACCACGGTGAGGTCCTTGGCGCCGTTCTCGATGAGCGCGTCAATGAGCTCAACGGGCTGCCCGGCAACACCGAAGCCACCGATCATCACGCAGGCGCCGTCGTGGATGGGCTCCACGGCCGCGGCCACGCTGTCTGCAATATTCAGCATGAGCTGTATGCCTTTCTTCGTTGTGGTCTGGGACTGAGCGCTTAGCCCTTGGCGTTCTGGTTTTCGAGCACCACGGCGAGGCCCTGGCCAACACCGATGCACAAGCTGGCCACACCCCAGCGTTCGCCGGACTCTTCAAGACGGCGCGCCAAGGTGCCGAGCACGCGGGTACCGGAGGCACCCAGCGGGTGACCGATCGCGATGGCGCCGCCCCATGTGTTCACGAGGCTCTGATCCACTCCCCACTGGCGCAGGCAAGCGAGCGACTGCGCGGCGAAAGCTTCGTTGAGTTCTACCGCGGCGACGTCGTTCCAGGTGATACCCGCGCGCTTGAGCGCGAGGTTGGCTGCCTCCACGGGTGCCTCACCGAAGTACTGCGGTTCGTTGGCCGCGGCACCGCGACCGGCGATGCGTGCGATGGGTGCGCTGCCGAGCAGATCCGCGCCCTTCTCGCTGCCGAGCCACACGGCGGAAGCGCCGTCGTTCATGGGGGACGCGTTGCCGGCGGTGACGGTGGCGTCCTCACCAGCGCGGAACACGGTGCGCAGACCGGACAGGGTTTCTGCGGTGGAATCCGCACGAACGGTCTCGTCGCGAGTCAGTTCGACGCCGCGCTTGGTGTTGGGCTTCACGCTCACGGTGAGGTTGTCGTACTTACCCTCGTCCCAGGCCTTGGCGGCAAGCTGGTGCGAGCGAGCGGCGAACTCGTCCTGATTCTCGCGGGAAATGTTGTGCTTCTCGCGCAGCTGCTCGGTGGCCTCACCCAGCGAGACGGTCCAGGCATCCGGCATTTCCGGGTTGACCAGGCGCCAGCCCAGGGTGGTGTTGGCGAGCTTGAGGTCCTGCATCGGGAAAGCGCGCTCGGTCTTGGGCAATACCCACGGAGCGCGGGACATTGATTCCACGCCTCCCACGAGCAGCAGGTCACCCTCGCCCACCTCGATCTGACGCGACGCCATCATCGCGGCATCCAGGGACGAACCGCACAGGCGGTTGATCGTGGAACCGGGCACGGAGGTCGGCAGGCCGGCAAGCAGGGTGGCCATGCGGGCCACGTTGCGGTTCTCTTCGCCGGCGCCGTTGGCGTTACCGAAGTAAACCTCGTCGATCTTCGACGCGTCCAGCTGGGGAGCGCGCTCCACCATGGTCTTGACCACGAGAGCGGCCAGATCGTCGGGGCGGTGGCTGGACAGTGCGCCGCCCACCTTGCCGAACGGGGTGCGGACTGCGTCGTACACGTAAGCGTGGTTCATGTGAATCCTCACGGTTTGGGCTCACCCGGTTCCCCGGGGCGACACCGTCTCCATCGACCGACGACGCCGCGTTGCGTGTTTTCACAATAACCCAATATGCGCGCCATGTGAACACCTGTTCGTATAGCGAACATAATTGATGAACTGTTGCCCTCGTCGCGGCGCCCTTGGGACTACTCCCCCAGCACGCCCATGTCCGAGAGCACCTTCTGGGCGTGTTTGAACGCGTTGTTGGCAGACGGCACGGAAAGGTAGATGGCCGACTGGAGCAGGATCTCCTTGATCTCGTCCGGCGTCAGACCGTTACCGATGGCCGAGCGCACGTGCATCTCGAACTCTTCCCAGTGCCCCGCCGCGATCAGAGCGGTGAGCACGCACGCGCTGCGCATGCGTCGATCCAGGCCCGGGCGGGTCCAGATCTCGCCCCACGCGTAGCGGGTGATGAAGTCCTGGAACTCCTCGGTGAACTCGGTCTTGCCCGCCTCCGCACGATCCACGTGGGCGTCGGAGAGCACCTCGCGGCGCACGGTCATGCCCTCGCCGTGGGCCTGGGACTGGGTGCGTTCTGAACGATCCGTCATGATGTCCTTTCTGCTCAGCGGTGGGCCGAGATGAATCGGGAAATGTGCTCTGCGGTGACCTGCGGCGCCTCGACCGCCAGCAGGTGGGAGGTGTTCGCCACGGTTTCGTGGCGGGCGCCTAATTTGTCGGCCAGTTCCTGCACGGTCTCAGGACCGGTGACGACGTCGCTCGGTCCGGACAGCGTCTGAACGGGCACCTTGGTAGCGGGCTCGGCTTCGCGCAGGTCGAAGCTGGCCAGTGAGCGGCACGCCGCCGCGTAACTGAGCCGATCTGCGTTCTGCAGATCGTGGAGCAGAGCGGTACCGACTTCCGCGTGGTGCGCCAGGAAGTCCGGGGCAAACCACAACTTGGCGGAGTTGATCACCTGGGTGGGGGTTCCGGCCTGGGCCACGAGATCCGCACGTTCATGCCAGCCTGCCGGATCCGGGAAGTAGTCGGTCGTTGCAATGAGCGTCAGTGAGGCCAGCTGGTCCGGGTGAGCCAGGAGCAGCTGCTGCCCCACCGCGCCGCCAATGGACGTGCCCACGTAGTGAAAAGGCCCTGATGAAACATGTCCGCCGACCGCGCCCAAGACGCCCTGGGCAAGTTCCGCGACCGTGAAGTCCTCGGCGGGTCCGCTCGTTCCGTGGCCGGGTAGATCCCAGCCCACCACGTGCACGTCACCGGTCAACTGCGCCGCGAGACCGCCGTAAAGATTGGTCACGGACGTGCCGATGCCCGGCCCCAGGACCACCAAGGACGCGTTGTCGGAAAGCTGTTCAGGGTTCGAGAACTCCACGAGCCCAAGCTCGGGCACACTCATGTAATCAACCTTTCTCGGTGGTTCTTCACGGCGCGAGCGCAGAGTTGCTGCGTTGCACCCAAGTAGCCACGCGGGTCAAGTAGCTGTCGCAGCCAGGCGCTCACACTGTCCCGCTCCTGCGGGTTCACACCCTCCGGCAACGACGGCGCATCCTCAGCAATGACCATGCCGGTCAGGTGTTCGGCGAGCGCCTCCGCGTCAACCGGGTGTTCGCGCACGGCGCTCTGTACCCGGTGCTTGGCGGTAGACCCGCCGGATTCGGAGAGCACGGGGGTCAGTGCGGCGCTCAGCCGCTCGGCCATCACGCCGGTGCCCGCCTCACGCAGGTTCTGCGCCATCCGATCGGCGTTGACGGTCAGGCCTTCGGTAAGTTCCGCAGCGTGCGACGCCGCCGCGGTGGTCAATACCGCGAGCTCGCGGAGCGCAGGCCATTCGGCGTGCCAGCCGCCGTCCGGTCGCTCATCCGCGGCGGCAGCTGCACCAGAGATGACCTGCCCCAGCAGGTGGGGCGCGGCCAATGCCGTCCGCTTGAGCAGCACGCTCAGCACCGGATTCTGTTTTTGTGGCATCGCGGAGGAAACACCCCGCCCCTCTGCGGTGGGTTCGCGCAGCTCCCCCATTTCCGGGCGGGACATCAACAGCACGTCATTGGCCATGCGGCCCATTGCTGCGGTCGATTCCGCCAGCGAACCGGCCACCCGAAGCACGGGGACTCGGTCGGTGTGCCACACCTGATCCGGTACGGCCAATCCGAGCTCCTCGGCCCAATAACCGATGAGGGTGAAAAGTCGTTCTGCGGTTTCCGCCGTGCTGCCACCCTGCTCACACAGGGCCATGCCCGCCGCCAGGGTTCCGGCGGCTCCCCCGTAGGAGACGGAAAGGTGAGCGCGGTCGAGGACGTCGCGAGCGGCGTCGTCGATCCCCGCAAGCCACGAGGCCGCCTTGAGGCCGAATGAAATGGGCAGCGCGTGCTGGGTGAGGGTCCGGCCGACCATGACGGTCTCCGCGTGCGTCTCGACCAGGCCGGCGAGCGCGTCACCGGTGCGCTGCAGATCCGGCACCAGACTGTCCTGCGCGGCCTTGAGCACCAGGGCGAGCGCGGTGTCCATGACGTCCTGGCTCGTGAGGGACTTGTGCACCGCGGCCACCGGTGAACCGTGCAGTTCCTTGACCGCGGCGCGGTAATCGGCGAGCAACGGAATCACCGGATTGCCGCCGCCCTCGGAGGCTACTGCCAGTCGGTTCAGCGACACCTCGTCGAGAGTGACGCGGTCGACCGCCTCACGACAGGTGTGAGCGATGTCTTCCGGAACGAGCCCCAGACGTGACTGGGCCGCGACCCACGCCGCCTCCGTGAGGAGGACGGCGCGGGCCACGGCACGGTCGTCGAGCAGCTCAGCCGCCCGGTGGCTTCCCGGTGTGAGAAGACCTGTGTTGATCATTCAAGCCCCGGGTAGGCCAGGAACACGGTCTCGCCGTCACCCTGCAGGTGCACGTCGAAGCGCAACGAGCCGTCCGCTTCGCGGGTGGCCACCAGGGTGGCGCGCTCGTCCTCGGACAGCCCCGAGAGCAGCGGGTCGTTGGCGAGCGCCTCGGTGTCCTCGGGCAGGTAAATGCGCGTGAACAACCGGTTGAGCAGGCCGCGGGCGAACACGGTCAGGCAGATGAACGGTGCCTTGCCTGCCTCGGTCGGGCCCGGGTTGACGGTCGTGAAGGTGTAGTGGCCCTCGTTGTCCACGGCCACACGGCCGAATCCGGTGAAGGTGTAGCCGTCACGAATCAACGAACCGGTCTCCTGGGAGACGTTGCCGTTCTCGTCCGCCTGCCAGATTTCCAGCATGGAGTCCGGCACGGGAACGCCGTGGCCGTCGTACACGGTGCCGTGCAGTCGCACGGAACCGGGGTGCGAGCGATCCACCAGGTTCTCGCCGTTCTCGTACGGCAGTGCGTACCCGTAGAACGGGCCGATGGTCTGGCCCGGGGTGGGTACCAGGCGTTGGGTGTTCTCAGACATTGCTGTCATCCTCCGTCCAGGTCCGGTTGGAACCGCTCAACACGATGTCCCACTTGTAGCCCAGCAGCCACTCGTGCTCGGACACGTTGTGGTCGTAGTCGGCCACGAGGCGCTCACGGGCCTTGGGGTCAACGATCGACTGGTAAATGGGATCCAGCGCGAACAGCGGATCGCCCGGGAAGTACATCTGGGTGATCATGCGCTGGGTGAAGTCCGTGCCGAAGAGCGAGAAGTGCACGTGCGCCGGACGCCATGCGTTCTGGTGGTTCTTCCACGGGTACGGTCCGGGCTTGATGGTCACGAACGAGTAGGACCCGTCGTCACCGGTCAGGCAGCGACCCACGCCCGTGAAGTTCGGGTCGATGGGTGCGGGGTGCTGATCGCGCTTGTGGATGTAACGACCCGCGGCGTTGGCCTGCCAGATCTCCACCAGCTGATTGCGCACGGGGCGGCCATCGCCGTCAAGGATGCGGCCGGTGATGCGGATGCGCTCACCGATCGGCTCGCCGCCGTCCTGAATGGTCAGATCCGACTCGAGCTTGTGCACGTCCCGCTCGCCGAAGGCCGGAGCGTAGAGCTCAATGGTCTCCGGATCCGTGTGGCGCGGGTCCTTGGTGGGGTGGCGCAGGATGGAACTGCGGTAGGGCGCGTAGTCCAGCCGCGGCTGGGTCTCCGTGCGACCGGATTCCTCGTACTGCTTGGTGATCTGGGCCATCTCGTTGTTGAGCTGGTCCTGGCTGTCAGCGGCGTCGTCGGCGCCCTTGGCCGTGAGCGGCTCGAAGGCGTCTTCTGGATTTTCAGCTGCCATGATTCATCTCCTTAGGGGACATAGCTGCGGTGGTTGATACGTGGCTCATTTGTCCGGCCAGCCGGTGTAGCACTCGGCGAAGTAAGCCGCACCGCGGTCCGATCCGGTGATGGACGCGCACTCACCCCGGCGACGCTTCTGATTGAACGGGTTCTCGCCCGGTTGGATGTGCATGAGGTTGGTGGCCCAGTACGAGAAGTTCTGCGCCTTCCAAATGCGTTCCAGCGCCTTGGCCGAGTACTCGGCCAGACCGCTCTCGTCACCCTCATCGAAGAAGTCGACGATGGCCGGGGCCAACACGCGCACGTCGCAGAAGGCCAGGTTCAGACCCTTGGCGCCGGTGGGCGGAACCGTGTGCCCGGCGTCCCCCACCAGGAACATGTTCCCGTAGCGCAGCGGTTCGCATACATAGGAGCGGAAGGGCAGCACGGTCTTGTCGAAGATCTTGCCGCGCTGCAACTGGAGCCCGTCCGGGCCGTCGATGCGGCGCTGCAGCTCCGCCCAGATGCGCTCGTCGTCCCAGTCGTCGATGTTCTCGTTGGGATCGCACTGGAAATACATGCGCTGAACGGTGTCACTGCGCTGGGAGATCAATGCGAAGCCGTGCTCCGAGTTCGCGTAGATCAGTTCGGGAGCCGAGGCCGGAGCCTCACACAGGATGCCGAACCACGCGAACGGATACTCAATGAAGTTGTCCGTACGGATGTCCTCGGGGATCTGACGCTTGGAAATACCCTTGGAGCCGTCTGCACCGACCAGGATCTTGCAGCGGATCTCGAGGTCTTCTCCGTCAGCCGAGGTACACAGGATCTTGGGCTGCTCGGACGTGAGGTCAACGATCTGGGTGTCCGTCACCTCGTAGCGGACGTCTCCGCCGTCGCGCTTGCGAGCGGCGGCCAGATCGACGAACACCTCGTTCTGCGGGTAGAGCCACACGGACTCCCCCACGAGCTTCTGGAAATCGATGCGGTGGCTGACACCCTCGAAGCGCAACGTGGTGCCTTCGTGTTCGTGGCCTTCTGTCAGGACCCTCCCGTCAACGCCGGATTCCACCAGCATCTTGACGGTGCCGGCCTCGAGAATGCCGGCGCGGTGCGTGTTGGCAATCTCGTCGTGGGAACGCTTCTCCACAACCACGCTGTCGATACCTGCCTTGTACAGCAGGTGGGAAAGCATCAGCCCGGCGGGGCCTGCGCCCACGATGCCGACCTGGGTTTCCACGATTGTTCGCTCTTTGACCATGTGTCCTCCTTGCGCACGTGTGACTCACATTATGCGTGGCGGACATGGCTCGCATCACAGTGCTTCCATTGAATGGAATGGCGCATGCGAAAGCCGCTGGCGACACAGGCCCGTCAATCGTTCATGCGAGGCGCAAGTTGGTGATGCAAGTGGGATCGTCCTCGTTTTTAGTCGAGATGCTTGCGGTTCCGATCTGACCTGCGTGACTAATTCTGAGCGTGGCGTCCATATCACGCGGTACCCAAAGTCCAAGGAAGCCATTGTCGTACGTCTTGCGCACTTCATCGACAAGAACCTCACCGCTGCCGCTCGTGAGTCTGACCTGCACGTCCGTGTTACCCAGCTCGCCGACACAAGTAGTCAGGCTATGAAAATAACAATCGTGTGTCTGGCTCTTGTAAGGAGCGATTGAGACATACATCCCATCCTCAGGCAGGGGGAGCCGAGCCTCGCGCTGCTGCGTGTCAGAAAGCACGACCGCATCAGGCTGCACTGACGCCTGCAGGCCAGCGGGCCGATTGGAAACAGGCATAGTGTCCAAGCGCTCAATGACTTCCGCCGCACCAAGTCCTTCCAAGCCATGGTTAGCCAAGAGGTCACTCTTTACTGCAAGGTCGCCCGACGATGTAGGCACTGCCTCAGGGGCAGATATTGTGCAGCCCGAGAGTGCAAGAGCGGATGCGAAACAGACTGCCGAAGATGCAAGAATCAGCTTCTGTCGACGGCCTGACTGAAGCTTAGTCATGCGGTGCTCCTCCAATGAACTGGCACGTACACACATCATCTTATTCCGACCGGAGCAGTTTCCATCGACCCTGAACCCGCGCCAACCCCTTTGACTCCATGCACTCGCCCGCTTGACCGTGGACCCCCCTTGGCAGACCCGTGTGCGCACCCGAGACAACACCACAGACCCAGTGCTGACATGTGCTGGACTCTGAAGAACGAGGCAAACAGCCTTGCCCCATACCCCCCACGGGTATATCCTGAAACCAAGCTCTTCAGAAGAGCCACACGGGTGGCCATCAACTTCGATATCCGTCGATGGGTACTCAATAGCCTGCAAGAATCCCACGTCTCTCCAGTTCACCCCGTCAGACAAGGAGCTTCAGATGAACAAGCGCACGCGCACCCTCATAGCCACTGTGACGCTCACCGGAGCAATCGCGTTCACCGGTTGTTCGAATTCAGCCAACGAAGAGCCAGCATCGTCGGCTTCCCAGAGTGACAACGCGCACGCGGGGCATGGCGGCATGGATCACCCAATGGACGGCGGCCCCGTGCCCGAGGGCATGACAGCAGCCACCGACCCGGAATATCCCGTGGATACCGAGGTAACCCTCACAGCCGATCACATGGAAGGTATGAACGGTGCCAGCGCGACCGTGGTCGGCGCATACAACACGTACACGTACGCGATCGACTACACGCCCACCGAGGGTGGAGACCCCGTCACCGATCACAAATGGGTCGTTCAGGAAGAGCTTGAAGACGCGGGTAACGAGCGCCTGGCCGATGGCACCGACGTCAAGGTAGCTGCCGATCATATGGAAGGTATGAACGGAGCAATAGCAACGATCGCGTTTTCAACCGACGAGACCGTCTACGTCGTTGACTACGAAGCCGACGGGATGGAAATGACGAACCACAAGTGGGTTGTCGAAAGCGAGATGCAGCCCGACTCCTAGCCAACAGGAACCGGGCATCGAGGAATGGACAGACCATGAACAATCAGCACACCCACCACGGGGCAACCGAGGCTACCCCCCACGAATATGCGGGCCACCACGACCACTCTGTACACGGGGAGCGGGGTGCACCCATGGAGCACGGTGGTCATGGCCACGCAGGTCAAGGCGGGCACGGTGATCATGTCGGACAGTTTCGGCGGTTGTTCTGGATCATGCTCGTCCTCGCGATTCCCGTCGTGGGATTCAATGACATGTTTGCCCAGCTCATCGGCTACACACTCCCAGATGCCGATTGGGTGCGGTGGGTTTCCCCGGTCCTGGGCACGGTCATGTACTTCTGGGGTGGATGGCCGTTCCTCACTGGCGGGTTCAGCGAGATCCGATCTCGCAAACCCGGCATGATGCTGCTCATCGCTTTGGCCATCACCGTAGCCTTCCTCGCCTCTTGGGGCGCAAGTCTGCAGTGGCTTAGTCATGAACTCAATTTCTGGTGGGAACTCGCACTACTAGTGGTCATCATGCTTCTGGGCCACTGGATAGAAATGCGCTCCCTAGCCCAGACCACCTCGGCCCTTGACTCTCTCGCGGCGCTCATCCCCGATGAAGCCGAGAAGATTGAGGGCGACGGAGTCGTGAAAGTCGCGCCCACAGCCCTTGCTGTCGGAGATATCGTGATTGTCCGTCCGGGTGCCTCTGTGCCAGCTGACGGAAAGATCATCGACGGGTCCGCGTCCATGGACGAATCGATGGTCACCGGCGAGTCCAGGACCGTCAGCCGAGGGGTCGGTGGTCACGTGGTCGCCGGCACTATCTCCACAGACTCGGGGCTGCGGATCGAGGTAACCGCCACCGGCGAAGATACTGCCTTGGCAGGCATCCAGAGGCTTGTGACCGATGCTCAGGCGTCCTCCTCCCGTGCCCAGCGGATCGCCGATACCGCCGCCGGATGGTTGTTCTGGTTCGCCCTCAGCGCTGCCGTAATTACGGCGCTCGTGTGGTCCCTAATAGGTCTCCCTGACGAAGCCGTCGTGCGCACCATTACGGTCCTGGTCATCGCCTGCCCCCATGCCCTTGGCCTCGCAATACCGCTGGTAGTATCCATCGCTACCGAACGCGCCGCCCGCGGCGGAGTGCTCATCAAAGACAGGCTCGCATTGGAGTCTACGCGCACCGTTGATGCAGTCCTCTTCGACAAAACCGGCACACTGACCAAGGGCGAACCTACGGTCACCGCCGTCGATACTGTCGGCGTACATACCGAGGACACGGTGCTTGCCTTAGCGGCAGCGGCCGAGTCCGACAGTGAACACCCCCTCGCTCGTGCCATTACCCATGCAGCCCAGCAACGCGGTCTGGAACCACCTCGAGCCAGGAACTTCACGTCCTCCCCCGCCATCGGGGTTAGGGCCACCGTCGACAACATGGTCATCGAAGTTGGGGGCCCGTACCTTCTTGAGCAGCGCTCCTTCAAGGAGTTACCCATCTCAGCGCAATGGCGAAATGAGGGTGCGATCATCCTCCACGTCATTTCCGACGGTCAGGTGATCGGTGCTTTGCGTCTCGCCGACGCAATCCGCACCGAGTCACGCGACGCCGTTGACGCTCTCCACGCTCAGGGCGTTCAGGTCGTCATGATCACCGGCGATGCAGAGGCCGTGGCTCAAGCGGTTGCCGACGAGCTTGGTATCAACCGTGTCTTCGCCGGCGTGCACCCCGAGGACAAAGCCATGAAGGTCGCGGAGCTCCAAGGCGAGGGCCGCAAGGTTGCGATGGTCGGCGACGGAGTCAACGATGCTCCTGCGCTGGCCCAGGCCGACGTCGGCATCGCCATCGGCGCGGGCACGGATGTCGCCATCGGATCGGCCGGAGTCATCCTGGCTAGCTCCGACCCCCGTTCGGTGCTCTCGGTGTTAGAACTTTCGCGTGCGAGCTTTCGGAAGATGAAGCAAAACCTCTGGTGGGCTGCCGGGTACAACTTGATCTCCGTACCTCTCGCCGCGGGCATCCTGGCTCCGATCGGGTTCGTTCTGCCCATGAGCATCGGCGCAATCCTCATGTCCGCATCGACAGTCGTCGTGGCACTCAATGCTCAATTACTGCGCCGTCTCAACCTGGCCCCGGAAGTTAGCACTGATCACATGCTCCACAGCCGGTAGACATGAGGTCGGGCTTCGGGCCCTTCCCTCACGTCCGCTCAATATGCGGCGGCTGTGGACGCACAGACATTCATCCAGGACGCGGCAAAGGTTTCTGCTACAAAGGACAACCTTTGACAGTTGTTACAGTGCGCCCATGGCACGGGAGATTCCGTGCGAGGCAACCCTTAACGTTTGCACGACGCCGGGCACTTCTGCCGGGCCCATATCCTCGAGCGCAATGACCACGCCCAGCGCCACCGGGCGGTGCCACTGTGGCACCCGTACCGGCACCGAGATACCACCGGTTTCCTGGTCAATTCGACCGCGTTGCAGGGCATAACCGCGTTGCGCGAAACGGCGCAGGTCAGTCATCAGACGATCCGTAGGAATCCCCTCGGGAAAACTGTCGTCGCGCACCCGCTGGCAATATTCCGTGACGAAAGACTCCGAGTATTGGGACATCAGCACCAGCCCCGCCGCCGATTGGTGCAGGGGTAACCTGCCCGCCACGTTCGAGCGCAGCGGCACATCCGACTTCTTGCCGAGGATCCGCTCGGCGAACAGAACGTCGTCGCCTTCCACGACTCCCACGTGAACGTGCTGTCGAAGCACCGCGTGGACGTCCGACATGAACGGGATGGCAACCGACGCCAGGTCCTCTGCCAATGCGGCCCGGGAGGCCAGCTCCCACAACCGGGTCCCCACCCGATAGCCCTGCCCGCGGGCGGACTCGATCCAGCCGATCTGCTTCATATCTGTCAATAAACGGTGTGCAGTGGACGTGGGGAGCTGAGCAGAACTGGCGATGTCCTTGAGCTGCAACACCGGGGTCTCTGAACCGAACGCCGCCAGAATCCGTTCCACGCGAGCGAGAACCGAATCACCCGACGTCGAATTCGCCATGTCGCCCTCCTGCCCCGCCAAAGCGGGCCCTGCCCGTGCCAGTACCACCACCAGAATTACCTGTACCCAGCGTAGTCTCCCGGACAACGCCGAAGGCCGGCCCCCACATCCTTGGGGACCGGCCTTCGGTCGTACGGACTACGGCAGCTCAGCTACCGCCCCGTGTGATCAGTTGGTGCCGAAGTCGTAGTCATCCAACGGGATGGCCTGGAACTCCGAACCCAACGCACCCGAGTTCTCCTCGGCGTAGCTGAAGTCAGCGAACGCGGAAGGATCGGTGAACATGGAAGCCTTGGCTTCCTCGGTGGGCTCAACATCCACGTTGTTGTAACGTGCCAGGCCGGTGCCGGCCGGGATGAGCTTACCGATGATCACGTTCTCCTTCAGACCCAGCAGCGGATCCGACTTACCTTCCATGGCCGCCTGCGTCAGAACGCGAGTGGTTTCCTGGAAGGATGCGGCAGACAGCCACGAGTCGGTTGCCAGTGAAGCCTTGGTGATACCCATGAGCTCCGGACGACCCGCTGCGGGACGCTTGCCCTCGGCCACCGCACCGCGGTTGGCCTCGAGGAAGCGCACGCTGTCCACCAGCTCACCCGGCAGCAACGGAGTGTCGCCGGATTCGATGATGGTCACGCGGCGCAGCATCTGACGGACGATGACTTCCACGTGCTTGTCGTGAATGCCCACACCCTGGGAGCGGTACACACCCTGGACCTCGTCCACCAGGTGCTTCTGAGCCTCACGGGGACCGCGGATACGCAGCACCTCCTTGGGGTCAACCGCACCGGTCACGAGCTGCTGGCCCACGACCACGGAATCGCCGTCGTGCACGAGCAGCTTGGCGCGACGCAGCACCGGGTAGGCAAATTCCTCGTCGCCGTTGTCCGGAACAATGACGATCTTGAGGGACTTGTCCGTGTCCTCGATGCGTACGCGGCCGGCCACCTCGGAGATCGGGGCGACACCCTTGGGGGTACGGGCCTCGAAGAGCTCCTGAATACGGGGCAGACCCTGGGTGATATCACCGTCCGAGGAGGCGACACCACCGGTGTGGAAGGTACGCATGGTCAGCTGGGTACCGGGCTCACCAATCGACTGCGCGGCCACGATGCCCACGGCCTCGCCGATGTCCACCAACTGGTTGGTGGCCAGGGAGCGACCGTAGCAAGATGCGCACACACCCACGGCGGACTCACAGGTGAGCACGGAGCGCACGCGAACCTCGTCGATACCGGCGGTGAACAGCTTGTTGATCAACGCATCGGACATGTCCTGCCCGGCCTCGGCCACGATCTCGCCGTTGGCATCCACCACGTCGGTGGACAGCACACGACCGTGCACGGTGTTCTCGACGTCCTCGTGCAGGGAACGCACGCCGGACTCATCGATCTCCGACACGGGCAGCACCAGGCCACGGCTGGTCTGGCAATCCGCTTCGCGAACAATGACGTCCTGGGAGACGTCCACCAGACGACGGGTCAGGTAACCCGAGTTGGCGGTACGCAGTGCGGTATCGGCCAGGCCCTTACGAGCACCGTGGGTCGCGATGAAGTACTCCAGAACCGACAGGCCCTCACGGTAGGAGGACTTGATCGGACGGGGCATGATCTCGCCCTTGGGGTTGGCCACCAGACCACGGATACCCGCGATCTGACGAACCTGCATCCAGTTACCACGTGCGCCCGAGGACACCATGCGGTTGATGGTGTTACTCGCGGTCAGGTTGTTGCGCATGGCCTCGGCGACCTCGTCGGTTGCCTTGGACCAGATGTCGATCAGCTCGGAACGACGCTCGTCGTCATCGATCAGACCCTTGTCGTACTGGCCCTGGATCTTCGCGGCCTGCGCTTCGTAGCCCTCCATAATGGCGGGCTTCTCCGGCGGGGTCGCGATGTCCGAGATCGCCACGGTCACACCCGAACGGGATGCCCAGTGGAAACCGGCGTCCTTGAGCAGATCCAAGGTGTGAGCCACCTGGGTCATGGGGTAACGCTCGGCAAGGTCGTTGACCAGAGAAGACAGGTGCTTCTTGTCGGCAACGTTCTCGTCCCACGGGTAGTCCTCAGGCAGCGTCTCGTTGAAGAGCACGCGACCCAGGGTGGTCTCGACGACGGCGGGCTGGCCGGGTTCCCAACCTTCGGGGGCCTCCCAGCCGGCGTACGGCACGAAGTTCTCCAGCTCGATCTTGCACTTGGAGTTCAAGTGCAGATCACCGGAGTCGTAGGCCATGATGGCTTCGGCGATGGACGAGTAGCTGTTGCCCTCACCGGCCCAGCCGTCACGAACGGTGGTCAGGTGGTACAGACCGATGATCATGTCCTGCGAAGGCAGGGCGATCGGCTTACCGTCCGAGGGCTTGAGGATGTTGTTCGAGGACAACATCAGCACGCGAGCCTCGGCCTGTGCCTCCGGGGACAGCGGCAGGTGCACCGCCATCTGGTCACCGTCGAAGTCGGCGTTGAACGCACCACACACGAGCGGGTGCAGCTGAATGGCCTTACCTTCGACCAGCTGCGGCTCGAACGCCTGAATACCCAGGCGGTGCAGGGTGGGAGCACGGTTCAACAGAACCGGGTGCTCGGTGATGACCTCTTCGAGGACGTCCCACACCTGCGGGCGGTAACGCTCAACCATGCGCTTGGCAGACTTGATGTTCTGGGCGTGGTTGAGGTCGACCAGACGCTTCATAACGAAGGGCTTGAACAGCTCCAACGCCATCTGCTTGGGCAGACCACACTGGTGCAGCTTGAGCTGCGGACCCACCACGATGACCGAACGGCCCGAGTAGTCCACACGCTTACCCAACAGGTTCTGACGGAAACGACCCTGCTTGCCCTTGAGCATGTCAGACAGCGACTTGAGCGCGCGGTTGCCCGGTCCGGTGACGGGGCGGCCACGGCGGCCGTTGTCGAACAGCGAGTCAACAGCTTCCTGGAGCATGCGCTTCTCGTTGTTCACGATGATCTCGGGCGCACCCAGATCCAGCAGACGCTTCAAGCGGTTGTTGCGGTTGATCACGCGACGGTACAGGTCGTTCAGATCCGAGGTGGCGAAACGGCCACCGTCGAGCTGGACCATGGGACGCAGCTCCGGCGGGATCACCGGAACGGCATCCAGGACCATACCCAGCGGGGAGTTATCCGTGGTGAGGAACGCGTTGACAACCTTGAGACGCTTCAGGGCGCGAGTCTTACGCTGGCCCTTACCCGTGGCGATGGTTTCCCGGAGGGATTCCGCCTCGGCGTTCAGGTCGAAGGATTCGAGGCGCTTCTTGATCGCCTCGGCACCCATGGAACCTTCGAAGTACATGCCGTAGCGGTCGACCATCTGGCGGTACAGGGCCTCGTCACCCTCGAGGTCGTTGACCTTGAGGTTCTTGAAGCGGTCCCAGACCTTTTCGATGTGATCGATCTCGCGGTCAGCGCGCTTACGCACGTTGGCCATCTGGCGATCAGCGGAGTCACGCAGCTTGCGCTTCTCGGCCGCCTTGCCGCCCTCTTCCTCGACGCGGGCGAGTTCAGTCTCGAGGTCACGAGCGATTGCGGCGATGTCCGAATCGCGGGTGTCCTCCATCTGCTTCTTCTCGCGGTCGATGGCAGCCTGCAGGTTGGGCAGGTCGTCGTGACGAGCCTGCTCATCCACGGAGGTGATCATGTAGGCAGCGAAGTAGATGACCTTTTCGAGGTCCTTCGGTGCCAGGTCCAGCAGGTAGCCCAAGCGCGAAGGAACGCCCTTGAAGTACCAGATGTGGGTCACGGAAGCGGCCAGCTCGATGTGGCCCATCCGCTCACGACGCACCTTGGCGCGAGTTACCTCGACACCGCAACGCTCACAGATGATGCCCTTGTAACGGACGCGCTTGTACTTACCGCAGTAGCACTCCCAGTCCCGGGTAGGGCCGAAGATCTTTTCACAGAACAAGCCGTCCTTCTCGGGCTTGAGCGTGCGGTAGTTGATGGTCTCGGGCTTCTTGACCTCGCCGTACGACCAGCTGCGAATCTGGTCGGCGGTGGCCAGGCCAATGCGCATAAGGCCCAGTGAAGAATCGTTGGACATAAGGTCCTGTCCCTCTTTCTAAATCCTGAAGTTATTCGTGCTTACCGGTTACGAGTGGGAATCAGACCTCTTCGACCGAGCTGGGCTCGGAGTGCGAAAGGTCAATGCCGAGCTCGTCGGCTGCACGGAAGCTGTCATCTTCGGAGTCACGCATCTCCACTGCGTTACCGTCCGCCGAGAGAACCTCGACGTTCAGGCACAGGGACTGCATTTCCTTGATGAGCACCTTGAAGGATTCGGGCACACCCGGTTCCGGGATGTTCTCGCCCTTGACGATGGCTTCGTACACCTTCACGCGACCGTGGACGTCATCGGACTTCACGGTGAGCAGTTCCTGAAGGGTGTAAGCGGCACCATAAGCTTCCAGCGCCCACACCTCCATCTCACCGAAGCGCTGACCACCGAACTGTGCCTTACCGCCCAGCGGCTGCTGGGTGATCATGGAGTACGGGCCGGTGGAACGGGCGTGAATCTTGTCGTCGACCAAGTGGTGCAACTTCAAGATGTACTGGTAACCAACGGACACGGGGTCCGGGAACGGCTGGCCGGAACGGCCGTCGAACAACCGGGCCTTACCGCTGCGGTCGATCAGACGATCGCCGTCGCGGGTCGGGTTGGTGTGATCGAGCAGGTCGAAGATCTCGTCCTCGCGAGCGCCGTCGAACACCGGGGTTGCCACGTTGGTGGGGCCGGAGCTCTTGGGGAAGTTGGACAGGCGGTCCAACCACTCGGGGTTACCTTCGATGTTCCAGCCTTGCTTGGCGAGCCAACCGGTGTGAACCTCGAGCACCTGACCCAGGTTCATACGGCCTGGCACACCCAGCGGGTTCAGGATCACGTCAACGGGGGTACCGTCCGCGAGGAACGGCATGTCCTCCATGGGCAGGATCTTGGAGATCACGCCCTTGTTACCGTGACGGCCCGCAAGCTTGTCACCGTCGGTGATCTTGCGCTTCTGGGCCACGTACACGCGAACCACCTGGTTCACGCCGGCGGGCAGGTCATCGTCCTCGTCGTCGCGGTCGAATACGCGGACGCCGATCACGGTGCCGGACTCGCCGTGGGGCACCTTCAGCGAGGTGTCACGCACTTCGCGGGACTTTTCACCGAAGATGGCGCGCAGCAAACGCTCTTCCGGGGTCAACTCGGTTTCACCCTTGGGGGTCACCTTGCCCACCAGGATGTCACCGGCCTGAACCTCGGCACCGATGTGGATGATGCCGCGTTCGTCCAGTGCGGAGAGCACTTCCTCGGACACATTGGGGATGTCACGGGTGATTTCCTCGGCACCGAGCTTGGTGTCGCGGGCATCGATCTCGTGCTCCTCGATGTGAATCGAGGTCAGGACGTCCTCGGAGACCATGCGCTGGGAGAGGATGATCGCATCCTCGTAGTTGAGGCCTTCCCAGGACATGTAGGCAACCAGCAGGTTCTTACCCAGTGCCAGCTCGCCCTGATCGGTCGAGGGGCCGTCGGCGATGACCGAACGGTCTTCGATCCGCTCGCCCTCAGACACGATCACGCGCTGGTTGTAGGTGTTACCCGGGTTGGACCGGACGAACTTGTTGATGGGGTAGATCTTGGTGGTGCCGTCGTCGTTGAGGACCTTCACCTGATCGGCGGAGACCTCCTCGACCACGCCGGGCTTGATAGCCAGGACGGAGTCGCCGGCATCCATTGCGGCGTAGCGCTCCATACCGGTACCGACCAGCGGCGCTTCCGAGACCAACAGCGGCACAGCCTGACGCTGCATGTTGGCACCCATCAACGCACGGTTGGCGTCGTCGTGCTCGAGGTACGGGATCAGGGCGGTAGCCACCGACACCATCTGGCGCGGGGACACGTCCATGAACTCGACATCAGTGGGCTCGACCAGCACGGCTTCACCGGAGCCGTCTGCGGCACGTGCCAGCACAGCTTCCTCGGCGAAGTGACCGTCGCCGGTCAGGGGTGCGTTGGCCTGCGCAATGGTGACGCCGCGCTCGTCGTCCGCGGTCAGGTAGCTGACCTCGTCCGTGACCACACCGTTGACCACCTTGCGGTAAGGAGTCTCGATGAAGCCGAACGGGTTGATGCGCGCGTAGGTCGCCAACGAACCGATCAGACCGATGTTGGAACCTTCAGGGGTTTCAATCGGGCACATACGGCCGTAGTGCGAGGGGTGCACGTCTCGGACTTCCATGCCTGCGCGGTCACGGGACAGACCACCCGGGCCCAGCGCGGAAAGACGACGCTTGTGCGTCAGACCGGCCAGCGGGTTGTTCTGGTCCATGAACTGCGACAACTGGGAGGTTCCGAAGAACTCCTTGATGGCGGCGACCACGGGGCGGATGTTGATCAGGGTCTGAGGCGTGATGGCCTCGACGTCCTGAGTGGTCATCCGCTCGCGAACCACGCGCTCCATACGGGACAGGCCCGTGCGGATCTGGTTCTCGATCAGCTCGCCCACCGCACGGATACGACGGTTACCGAAATGGTCGATGTCGTCCACGTCCACGTGGATCTCGCGCGGCTCACCGTCGCGAACACCCTGCATGGTGGAACCACCGGCGTGCAGCGTGACCAGGTAACGGATCATGGCCACGATGTCCTCGACCGAAAGCACCGAAGCATCGGCGTCCGTGAAGGACTTGTCCAGGCCCAGCTTGCGGTTGATCTTGTAACGACCCACCTTGGCCAGATCGTAGCGCTTGGGGTTGAAGTACATGTTGTCCAGCAGGGACTGAGCAGCATCAACCGTGGGCGGCTCGCCCGGACGCAGCTTGCGGTAGATGTCCAGCAAGGCTTCTTCGCGGGTCTCGGTCGCGTCCTTCTCAAGGGTGGCGCGGATCGAGTCGTACTCGCCGAACTCTTCGAGAATCTTGGACTCGGTCCAGCCCAGCGCCTTGAGCAGCACGGTCACGGACTGCTTGCGCTTGCGGTCCAGACGGACGCCCACCTGGTCGCGCTTATCGATTTCGAGCTCGAACCAGGCGCCGCGGGACGGGATGATCTTCGCGGAGAAGATGTCCTTGTCCGAGGTGCGGTCCTGGCCCTTCTCGAAGTATGCACCGGGGGAACGCACCAGCTGGGAGACAACCACGCGCTCGGAACCATTGATGACAAAGGTTCCCTTTTCGGTCATGAGCGGGAAATCACCCATGAACACGGTCTGCTGCTTGATCTCACCGGTGGTGTTGTTCATGAACTCGGCCTTGACGTACAACGGCGCCGAATAGGTGGCGTCGCGGTCCTTGCACTCGTCCATGGTGTATTTGGGGTCGTAGAACTCCGGCTCGGAGAACGACAGGGACATGGTGCCCTGGAAGTCCTCGATGGGGGAGATCTCTTCGAAGATGTCGGACAGACCGGACGTGGTGGCCACGCCGGTTTCGCCGGTCTCCTGGGCCTGCGCCAGGCGGGCCTGCCAACGCTCGTTACCCACCAGACGGTCAAAGCTGTCCGTCTGAAGTGCAAGCAGGTTGGGGACGTCTAGCGGCTCGTGGATCTTTGCGAAAGAAATTCGGCGAGGAATGTTATCGCTCGTGGGGTGATTGGCGGTGACGTTCGAATCGGTGCTCGAGGCGACCAAGATGTGATCCTTCCACAGACATGCAGTGAATTCGCGAGGTTCCCGAGATGAGAATTGGGGGCCGGTGCTGGCTGTTCGCGCAACACGCCCCAGTGGCGCCCACCGCTATATGAAGGCACGCATGTATAAGGGACAACGCAAGCTATCAGTCTAGGACTTTTTTTGGACGTTGTCCACACCCTTAGTGGACGGACGGGACAACTCGTCGTAAGATACCCCGCCCCTACAGTTTTACATCCCACCTTCCCGTTCGAAACTTCCCAGTACGACGCCCCTGTCTCGGATTGGTGCGTCGGGTCCGACGCTCAGCTGCCCCGCCTTCCAGCACCCCCGGACACCGGTTTCCCCGCGTCGAACTGTTGACTTGCGAAAGCTGCCAGCTCCGGATGGTGAAGATCAAGTGCCGGTCGCTCGGAGCGAATGCGGGGTAGGGAGGCAAAGTTGTGCCGCGGAGGCGGGCAGGACGTAGCCCATTCCAGGGAGCAGCCGAACCCCCAGGGGTCATCAACCTCGACCTTCTTGGCGTGCCGGCTCGTGATGTACACGTTCCAGAAGAACGGGATCATGGACAGCCCGAGGAGCATGGCGCCACCGGTGGACAGCTGATTCATCCACGTGAAGCCGTCCTCCGGCATGTAGTCCGCGTACCGGCGGGGCATACCGTTCACGCCCAGCCAGTGCTGAATGAGGAACGTCATGTGGAACCCGATGAACAGCATCCAGAAGTGGATTTTGCCCAACCGTTCGTTGAGCATCTTGCCGGTGAACTTGGGCCACCAGAAGTAGAAACCCGCGAACATGGAGAACACCACAGTGCCGAAGACCACGTAGTGGAAGTGCGCCACCACGAAGTAGGTGTCGGACACATTGAAGTTCAGGGCGGGGATAGCCAGGATGATTCCCGTGAGCCCGCCGAAGAGGAAGGTGAAGAGAAACCCGAGCGCCCACAGCATGGGCGTCTCGAAAGTCACGGACCCCTGCCACATGGTGCCGATCCAGTTGAAGAACTTCACGCCGGTGGGCACCGCAATCATCATGGACATGAACGCGAAGAAACTCAGCGCCACCGCTCCCGTGACGAACATGTGGTGCGCCCACACCGTGATGGACAACGCGGCAATCGCAATGGTCGCAAAGACCAGGCCCTTGTAACCGAAGATCGGTTTTCTGGCGAAGACTGGAATGATCTCGGACACGATACCGAAGAACGGCAGGGCGATGATGTAGACCTCCGGGTGGCCGAAGAACCAGAACAGGTGCTGCCACAAGATGGCGCCACCGTTCTCCGGATCGAAGATGTGACCGCCCATGCGCCGGTCCATGCCCAGTGCGAAAAGCGCTGCAGCCAGCGGCGGGAACGCCATAATCACGAGCATCGAGGTCAGCAGGATGTTCCACGTGAAGATGGGCATGCGCCACATGGTCATGCCCGGAGCACGCATGCACAGAATGGTGGTGATGAAGTTGACGCCACCCAGAATGGTGCCGAACCCCTGCAGAGCGAGTCCGAACAGCCAGAGATCTCCCCCGACCCCCGGACTGAACGTGGTGTTGTTGAGGGGCGCGTAGGCGAACCACCCGAAGGACGCCGCGCCCTGCGGGGTCACGAAACCGGCCATGGCGACCAGGGACCCGAACAGGAAGAACCAGAACGCCAACGCATTCAAGCGCGGAAACGCAACATCAGGGGAACCAAGTTGAATCGGCACCAATACGTTGGCAAAACCGATGAACAGCGGAGTGCCGAACATCAGCAGCATGAGCGTGCCATGCATGGTGAACAGCTGGTTGTACTGCTCTTTGGTCTCCAGGATCTGCAGACCGGGGTCGAAGAGTTCGACACGGATCAGCAACGCCATGACGCCGCCCACGCAGAAGAACGCGAACGACGCGATCAGGTACATGTATCCGATGGTCTTGTGATCGGTCGACGTCAGCCAACCGACGATGATTCGCCCCTTGTTGCGCGGTATTACCGCTACTTCGGTGCGGCTGCGGCGTTCGGTCGCCGTGTATTCGTGGATGGCCATAACCTGTCCTCACCGAGCGTGCTGCTCTGGTTCAGGAGCTACTCCCCCCGGCGCGGATTACCGGTAAGGGGCCCGTGTCATAACACGCTACGCCGAGGTCAGCAGAAATGGTATGCCTACTGACTAGTTTCTTGTTGCTTTAATTCTTAGTGCGTTAATTAGATGTCTCCCGAGCCGCCATTCAGGCGAGTTCACCGTCTTCCCAGGCCGTCATCAGCGACTGAGAGCATCTGTCTCGCTAAGCCGCCTTATAGTGGTGACGGCTCATCCCCTGCAGCGTCACGAGCAGAGTGACACCTTGATCATCCACCGGAGACGGGCCTGCACGCTGCGTTAGAAGAAAGTTGAGATCGGTGACCACAGTCAAGGAAAGAACCGCTGCTCCGGCTTCCCGAGGAGCGGTGAGTTCCGCGTTGATTTCCCTTTTGATACGCGACAACGATCCCCGTGATCTCGTTGCCGAATTAGCCACGGCCGTTGATCGGGCGTTGGCCGAGTGCGAGGACATCCTCACAGACGAAGATCTTCAGCTCACTCTGTTCCTGATGTACCTGTTGCACTACGGCCCGGCGGAGTTCGTGCGTGGCGAGTGGGAGTGGAACCCGGATCTGATCCGGATTCGCACCCTGATCGAGGAACGGTTCGAGACACAATTACGCGCCGAGGTCGAGCTGCCGTCCCCGCTCCCCCGCAACGGTGAGGACGCCGCGGAAGCGATGTTCGAGATGACCCAGCCCGCAGCCAAGCCGAGCACGGCCATGTGGTTGGCCAAGAACGCCACCGAAGACCTGCTGCGGGAGTTCCTGATTCAGCGCTCTATCTACACGCTGCGCGAAGCGGACCCGCACACGTGGTCCATTCCGAAGCTCCAGGGGCGCGCCAAGGCAGCAATGGTGGAAATCCAGGCTGACGAGTACGGTGGCGGCCGCCCGGACAAGGTTCACTCGGAGATCTTCGCTCGAACGATGCGCAACTTCGGCCTGAACGACGCCCCGGACGCCTACCTCGACCTGGTTCCAGCCTCCACTCTGGCCTCAACCAATCTCATCAGCATGTTCGGCCTGCACCGTCGTTTGCGCGGCGCCAATGTGGGCCACCTATCCGCGTTCGAGATGACCTCGACGATCCCCAATAAGCACTACGGCAATGCCTTCCGCAAACGCGGGTACGGCCCCGACGTCACGTGGTACTTCGACGAGCATGTCGAGGCCGACGCCGTGCACGAACAGTTGGCCGCGCGGGACCTCGTGGGCAGCCTGGTTGACGACGAACCGCAGCTGACGGAGGACATTTTCTTCGGGGCCGCCGCATGCCTCTACGTGGACGGACGCGCCGGTGACCACATGCTCGAGGCCTGGATGTCGGGCCGGTCGCCGCTGCTCACCCCGGAACCCCGCACATGAGCTCGGACCTGCCCGATGACATGACGCACTCCCCCCATGAGGCGGAGGGCGCCCGTCGCCCTAACCCGCGGGAGCAGCCACTGCCCAGCGCTCGGAAAGATCTCCGGGATGACACAGAGCCGTTGACGGACCGTGTTGCTGCGGAACCCCGGTCAGTACCCGGCTCTGCGGAATCACCGGTGATCACTGTGTGCCCCAGGGGCCCCCTGTTGGTGCGCGGAGATTTCCTGCTGGCCTCGGACCCCGGAGCGGAACCGCTACCTCCCGAGCGCAACGTCATTGCCCTGTGCCGCTGCGGGATGACCAGCATCGCCCCGCACTGCGATGGCTCCCACAAACTGGCCAAGGTACGGGCCTTCATGCCCCGGAAGGACAGGGACTGACCACCCGGGGCTGAACTCCGGGGCCCTCTCCTGACCACCTGCCAGCGAGAAGTGGCCAGTGAGCACTGGCAAGTGAATTGTTCAGACCCTGACGTACAACCTCGAATCCGAAAAACACTCCGGGCCGGGTACCTCGATCGAGGTACCCGGCCCGGAGTCGGTTCAGCCTGCGCTGAACACTGCGTCTGGAGCGCGGGTCAGCCGCGTTTGTAGAACGGCATCTCGGTCTGCTGGACTTCGATCTCGCGGCCGCGGGCGTCCTGAACACTCACGTCACCATCGGCGATGCGGTCCAGAGCGTCCGCGGCCACCAACGCCATGGCAATGGGCTTGCCCAGCGTGGGCGAGGGCAGACCGCTGGTCACCACGCCCACGGTCTCCCCACCGGAGACCACGGTGTAGTCAGCGCGGATCGGTTTGCGGCCCAGACCTTCCAGCCCCACCAAGGTGCGCTCGGGCGAAGACTCGACCACTGCGGCGAGGGCCTCGCGGCCCACTGTGTCAGTGCCTGCTTCGCCCTTCTTGCGCAGCGCGATTTCTACGAGTTTGCCCAAACCTGCTTCGGCGGGGGTGATCTCCGTGGACAGCTCGTGCCCGTACAGCGGCATACCTGCCTCGAGGCGCAGGGAGTCGCGCGCAGCCAGTCCGGCGGCGGACACGGGAGCGTCTTCCGAGGACAGCTCCCCCGCTGTGTCCAGCAGCGCGGCCCACAACGCCGGGGCATCCTGATTGCTGCAGTACAGCTCAAAACCGTCCTCGCCGGTGTACCCGGTGCGCGCAGCCAGAACGTCCACTCCAGCGCACCGCGCAGGTGCTGCGGCGTAGTACTTGAGATTTTCGACGACGTCGCTCGGGTCCAATTCCGTGGCCTTGAGCACCTCCAAGGCCCGGGGCCCCTGCACGGCGATCAAGGACGTTTCGGCACCCTGGTCAGTCACAGCGACGTCGAACCCTTCGGCACGAGCCGTCAGCTCCCCCACGACCACTTCCTGATTACCCGCATTGGGGACCACCAGGTAGCGGTCGTCCGCGAGCCGATACGTGATCAGGTCATCGAGCACTCGACCATCCGCGTCCACGATCACCGAGTATTTGGCACGGCCCACGGAGACCGCGGACAGCACTCCCACCAGAGCGAAATCCAGGAATGCGCCGACCTGGGGACCGGAGACCTCCACCTCTCCCATGTGGGAGAGATCGAAGATTCCAGCACCGCGGCGCACCGCGTGGTGCTCTGCGGTATCGCTGGCGTAACGCACCGGCATGGACCAGCCACCGAAGTCGGTGAACCGGGCACCCAGTTCTTCATGCGCGGCGTGCAGGGCAGTTTTCTTCTCGCTCATCAGTTCTCCTCCCCCGCGGCAGCGGCGGCGTAGGCGGCGTCGAACGCCTCAATCGGCGGGCACGAGCACACCAGGTTGCGGTCGCCCGCGGCGTTGTCCACACGGCCCACGGGGGACCAGTACTTCACGCGACGCAGCGAGGGCACCGGGTACGCCGCCTGCGAGCGCGGGTACGAACGGTCCCACTCGTCGGCGGTGAGCACCTGTGCGGTGTGCGGGGCGTTGCGCACCACAGAATCGGCGAGTTCAACCTTGCCGTCCGCGATCTCCTGCATCTCTGCATGGATGGTGCGCATGGCCTCGATGAAACGGTCCAGCTCTTCCAGGGACTCGGACTCGGTGGGTTCCACCATGAGCGTGCCCGCGACAGGGAAGGCCAGGGTGGGTGCGTGGAAACCGAAGTCGACCAGACGCTTGCACACGTCCTCCGCGGTGACCCCGGACGCCTTGGTCATGGGACGCAGGTCCAGGATGCACTCGTGGGCGACCAGACCGCCGTCGCCGGAGTACAGCGTGGGGAACACGTCCGAGAGCGAGCGGGAAATGTAGTTGGCGCTCAGCACGGCCGTGCGGGTGGACTCGGTGAGGCCCTCCGCGCCAGTCATGGCGATGTACATCCAGGTGATCGGCAGAACACCGGCCGAGCCGAAGGGGGCCTGCGACACGGGGAAGCCCGCGCCGCGCTCATCGAGCTTGGCCTCCACCGCGTTACCCGGCAGGTACGGCACCAGGTGCTCGGCCACGGCCACGGGGCCCACGCCGGGTCCACCACCGCCGTGCGGGATGCAGAAGGTCTTGTGCAGGTTCAGGTGGGAGACGTCTCCGCCGAACTTGCCCGGACGGGCCAGACCCATCAGCGCATTGAGGTTGGCACCATCCACGTAGACCTGACCGCCTGCCTCGTGGACGGCTTCGCAGACCATGGAAATATCAGTGTCGTACACACCGTGGGTCGAGGGATACGTGACCATGATGCCCGCGAGTTCATCACCCACGGATTCAATCTTGGCCTTGAGGTCCTCGTGATCGATCAACCCGTCCGCGGCGGTAGCTACCACCACGACCTTCAGATCCGCCAGCACTGCCGACGCCGCATTGGTGCCGTGGGCAGAGGAGGGAATCAGGATGGTTTTCCGCTGGGTTTCCCCGCGGTCCACCTGGTAGCGGCGGATAGCCAGCAAACCGGCCAGCTCACCCTGCGAACCCGCGTTGGGCTGCACGGACACCGCGGCGTAACCGGTGATTTCCGCGAGCCAGCCCTCGAGCTGCTCGATCAGTTCCTGCCATCCCTGTGCCTGGTTCTGCGGGGCCAGCGGGTGGATATTGGCGAACTCGGGCCACGAAATGGGTTCCATCTCAGCTGCGGCGTTGAGCTTCATGGTGCACGAGCCCAGCGGGATCATGGTGCGGTCCAGCGCCAGGTCCTTGTCTGCCAGCTGACGCAGCCAACGCATAAGGGAGGTCTCCGAGCGGTGGGTGTGGAACACCGGGTGAGTCATGTACTCGTCCGTGCGGTGCCACTCTTCCGGAACTCCGTCCAGGAGGTCGGAGCTGGGCTCCACGTTCTCTCCGATGTTGCATGCCTCGGACACCGCCGCCAGCACGTCCTCGACGTCCTCACCGGTGTGGGACTCGCCGAAACTCACGCCCACGGTGTCCTGGTCCACGCGGCGCAGGTTGATGCCGCGTTCGGCGGCGGCAGCCAAGATCGCATCCGCTTTGCCCTCGACCGAGAAGGTCACGGTGTCGAAGAACCGCTCGTGAGTCACCGAGATTCCGCGCTCACGAAGCCCCTCGGCAAAGACCGTGGCCAGTCCGTGCAGTCGCTCAGCGAGTTCACGCAACTTGGCGGGGCCGTGGTACACCGCATATGCGGCGGCCACAATGGCAAGCAACGCCTGGGCGGTACAGATGTTCGAAGTCGCCTTTTCACGACGGATGTGCTGTTCGCGGGTCTGTAAGGCCAAGCGGTAGGCCGGAGCTCCGGAGGAATCCGTGGACACGCCCACGATGCGACCGGGCATCGAACGTTCCGTGCCCTTGCGCGAGGCCATGAAGGCAGCGTGCGGGCCTCCGTAGAACAGGGGCACACCAAAGCGCTGGGCGGAACCCACGGCAACATCGGCTCCTGCCGAACCAGGGCTCTGCAGCGTGGTCAGGGCCAGCAGGTCGGTGCTCACGGTGGCAAGCGCGCCGGCCTCGTGGGCGGCCTCAATCACGGAAGTGGGGTCGATGACATCACCGTCCGCGCCGATCTGCGCGACGACCACCCCGAAGAAGTCCCCGTCCGAGGCCAAGGTGGCCGCGGCGTCGTCGGCGCTCAGATCTGCGATGACCAGCTCGATGCCGGCGGCGCGAGTACGGCCGGTGAGAATCGCGAGTGTCTGCGGCAGCGAACGACTGTCCACGATCACGCGGGCGCTACGGGACTTGCGGTTGGCGCGACGCATCATCAGGACGGCCTCGGCCACGGCGGAGGACTCGTCCAGCAGCGAGGCGTTGGCGACCTCCATGCCGGTCAGGTCGATCACGGCGTTCTGGAAGGTCAAAAGCAGTTCCAGGCGGCCCTGCGAAATCTCCGGCTGGTAAGGAGTGTAGGAGGTGTAGAAACCCGGGTTTTCCAGGATGTTGCGGCGGATCGCGGCGGGGGTCACGGTATCGAAGTACCCCTGACCGATCATTTGGCGCATCACGGTGTTCTTGCCCGCGATCCTTCGGATGGCCGCCAGCGCTTCAGTCTCGTCGAGGGGCGCAGGCAGGTCCAGGATGTCGCGGAATCGGATGCTCTCGGGGACGGCCCGGTCGATCAACTGATCGAGGCTGTCCACGCCCACGGCGCTGAGCATGGTGGTGACGTCATCGGCGCCGGGGCCGATGTGGCGGGGCAGGAAAGACATGAGAGGGTCTCCTGGGTTACTTGAGGGCGTGCTAAGTCCCGGTGAGGTCCTCCCCGCTCTGTACGTCAACCTGAGAGATTTCGCGGGTGCGCACCAAGTTCGTACACATCCGCCTGCCCCGTCGGTGCTTCTCCGTGGCACGAGGCCACGAATGAGCTCTTCAGAGTGGCCTGGTGCGGCGGTACGGGTGCCTGAGAGATTCCCGGGGAGGGTTTGCTCCTTCGGCGATGACGCGGTGCAAGCACACCCGCCATGCTCTCCCGCCGCACTGTGACGGCCAAGATGGTCAGTCCTAGTTTCGCACAACCCCGGACAGCACAGAGCCCCGCATCAAATTCGATGCGGGGCTCTGCAAGATATTCTCGCGACAGCCAACCCTTTCGGGTCACGATACGCAGGAGAATGTGCGCTCGAAGCGCAGGGAATTACTTGAGGGTGACGGTAGCGCCGGCAGCCTCGAGGGATTCCTTGGCCTTGTCGGCGGTCTCCTTGTTGGCACCTTCCAGAACGGGCTTGGGAGCGCCGTCCACGAGGTCCTTGGCTTCTTTCAGGCCCAGGGAGGTCAGGGCACGAACTTCCTTGATGACCTGGATCTTCTTGTCGCCAGCGGATTCCAGAACGACGTCGAACTCGGTCTTCTCTTCCTCAGCAGCAGCTTCGCCGCCGGCTGCGGGAGCGCCACCGGCCACGGCCACGGGGGCAGCAGCGGTAACGTCGAAGGTCTCCTCGAAGGCCTTGACGAACTCGGACAGCTCGATGAGGGAGAGCTCCTTGAAAGCCTCGATCAATTCTTCGGTGGTCAGCTTAGCCATGGTGTTGGCTCCTTCTTTTACGTGGTTGTCGATACGCGCGGGCACCGACGAGGTTTTGCGTGGTGATAGAACACGGGTTTTCCCGGCCGGAGCCGGAACCCGAAACCCAGGGGATCCCGTGAGGGATCAGGCGGCGTTCTCGCCCTGTTCCTCGACCTTGGCGCGCAGCGCTTCCGCGGTGCGCACGGTCTTGGACAGCGGGGCCTGGAACAGCGATGCGGCCTTGGACAGCGACGCCTTGGCAGCGCCTGCAACCTTGGCCAGCAGAACCTCGCGGGACTCGAGGTCCGCAAGCTTCTTGATCTCCGCTTCGTCCATTGCGACACCGTCAAGGTAACCGCCCTTGACGATCAGCTCCGGGTTGTCCTTGGCGAAGTCACGCAAGCTCTTGGCAGCTTCGACAGGGTCACCCGAGATGAACGCGATAGCCGAGGGGCCGTTGAGCTGGCCCTCGAACGCGTCGATGCCGACTTCCTTGGCCGCAATTGCGGTCAGCGTGTTCTTCACCACGGCGTATTCAGCGTTCTCACCGAGCGTGCGGCGCAGCGTCTTCAGCTGAGCCACGGTGAGCCCGCGGTACTCCGTCAGGACGGCAGCGTGCGAGTTGGAGAAGTATTCCTTCAACTCCGCAACCGCGGCAGCCTTTTCAGGATTCGCCATGGTGCTCCTTCCTTGCTTGTGTATGCCGGATTCTCGTGGTCCGAGTCGGAACACAAAAAAGCCCCGCGCAGATGCCCGGGGCTCGACCTGATGCACAACGCAAACGGTTCACACCGCGAGACGCTGTTGAAAAGATTCGTGCTGGTTCACCTGCGCTGGCCGCTCTCCGTCTCCGGAGAACTCTTCGATCCCGCGTGCTCGCGCATGCGTGATGACCGGCGGTCTTAGGTACGCACTAATGTACCCGAAGGATTTGAACCGTGCCAAATCGTGGGCGCACCCGCCTGGCCGCCGATCTTTCTCATGGCGCGGCGCTTGGCTACTCCGTGATTCGTTCCGGGTGCGTGTACACGTTGCACGTTCCCCGGCGGTTGAAACCCACCACGGTCACACCGTGCTCACGGCCGTGCTTCACCGCGAGCGCCGAGGGTGCGCTGACTGCCGAGAGCACCGGGATGCCGGCCATCGCTGCCTTGCTGACCAGTTCGAACGAGGCACGCGCGGATACCTGCAGCACGCAGTCGTTGAGCGGAAGCCGGTCCTGGTGCATGGCCCAGCCGATGACTTTGTCCACTGCGTTATGACGCCCCACGTCCTCCCGGACCACGAGCGGCTCGGCTGATGAGTCCAGGAACAATCCCGCAGCGTGGACCCCGCCGGTCGCATCGAAGACTCTCTGCTGCTCGCGCAGTTCATCGGGCAACTGCACAAGGCGCTGCGCCCTCATGACCGGACGCACCGGCGGCAGCGGGTACGAACTGGGCTTGACGATTTCTTCCATGGAAGAGGTCCCGCACACGCCGCACGATGATGAGGTGTAGACGTTACGTGTGGTGCCCTTCTTGGGGCCCCGCGCACCCGGGGCAAGTCTCACATCAATCACGTTGTAGGTACGGTGCCCGTCCTGATCCACCCCGGAGCTGTAGTCCATCCCCGCAATGTGCTCCATCTGCTGGACCACGGCTTCACTCAGTAGGTATCCGGGGACCAGCTCGAAATCGTGTCCGGGAGTCCTCATGGTCACGGTGAACTGTTCGCCGTTGATCCGGATCTCCAGGGGTTCTTCGCCCGCGAGCTTGTCCGGGCCGGTGAATTCCTCACCGTCCGCCGACAGCCTCCGCACCCGAGTCGGGACCACTATTCTGCTGACCATGTGGAGTTATCCGTCCAGCCCGACCCAGGAGTGGGTTCCGTCCGTGTAGGTCTGGCGTTTCCAAATGGGCACACGCAATTTGATGCGATCCACCAGCGCGTCGCACGCGGCAAAGGCTTCCTTGCGGTGAGCCGAGGCCACCGCCGCTTCCAGGGCGCTGTCGCCCACCCTCAGGGCTCCGATCCGGTGCTCGGTCCAGATCCGCACCCCCGGATACTCCTCGACGATTTCCTCCGCGACCGCCGCGATCACGGCATTCGCATCAGGGTGAGCACTGTATTCGAGTCCGGTGACGCCCGATCGGCCGCCGTCGTGATCTCGAATCACGCCGCTGAAGCCCACCACGGCACCACAATCGGCCGCCATCACGGCCGCCTGGGCACGCGCCGGGTCCAAGCGCTCCTGAGTCACCCGGGCATGCAGCACGCACGACGACGCCGAGGGCGCACGTTCAGTGTCGCCGTCCGGTGTGCGCTCGGCTCCCCCAAGGGCTCCCTCTCCGGTTCCCCGGTTTGTTCCGGCGTCGACCGTGCTGGTGGTCACTTGGTCAACTCCGCGACCGGCTCCCCGTTCAGCCTCCGCACCGCGAACCTCACCGTGCCCGTGTACGTCTTCCAGCTGGGCGCTGATGTGGTCCAGCAACGGTTCGAGTACCGAGATACCGTCCTTCACACCCCCCTTTGAACCGGGCAGATTCACGACGAAGGTCATGCCCGTGTGCCCGGCCACGCCGCGGCTCATCACCGCGGTAGGAGTCTTCTCGAGCCCCGTGGCCCACAGGGCATGCATGATTCCCGGTGATTCACGCTCCAGGATTCGCGCGGTTGTCTCCGGGGTGATGTCATCCGAGTTCAAACCGGTGCCACCGCTGGTCACAATAAATCTGGGGCGTTCGGCCTGCGGTGTTCGTTCCGTGAGTTCCCGCAGGGTTTCCTCGACCTGCGGACCATCCGGGATCACCCGAACGGGGTCCACGGTGAGGCCCAACCCGGTCAGCCATTCGTGCAGAACGGGACCGCACAGGTCTTGGGCCTCGCCGCGTGCGGCCGATGACGACACGATCATCACCACGGCGCGGCGGCCTCTCAGGTGCAGTCCGTGAGATTCGTCCCGGTGCGATCCGTGGTCCTTGGCCGCGCGCGTCTCAATCACTGTCTACTCCAATCGCCGCTCTTGCCGCCGGACTTGGCCACGACCTGCACACCCGTGATCCGGGCTGCTTTGTCCACGGCCTTGATCATGTCGTACAGCGTGAGACCCGCAACGCTGGCGGCCGTCAACGCTTCCATTTCGACACCGGTGACCCCTCGGGTCTTGACCGTGGCGCTGATGTGCACCCGGTCCTGTCCCGGGACCAGATCCACCGTGACCTTGGACAGCGGCAACGGGTGGCACAGCGGAATCAGGTCGGGGGTGCGTTTGGCGGCCATGATGCCCGCAATTCGTGCCACGGCCAGGGCATCTCCCTTGGGAAGATCGCCACTGGACAGGAGCTCCACCACGTCCGCTCGGGTGATGACTTCCGCCACTGCCGTGGCTTCCCGGGAGGTCACGGCTTTCTCGCTCACATCCACCATGTGCGCCGTGCCGTCCTCGCGCACATGCGTCAACCGGTCTTGGTTGTCACTCATTGGCCGTCTCCTGTCCGATGATCGTCCCGCCGCTGACGGGCAGAATGTCCACGCGTGTCCCCGCCGGGAACTCCTGATCTCCCGCGGGGATCCGAAGCAACACGCTAGCGCGTGCGGCTGACATCAGCAGGTGCGACGACGCTCCCCCGACGCAGCGCACCGCAGGTTCCCGAGCGGCGTCGTCGCCCGCTTCAAGCAGGCCACGCCGCAGCTGGCTGCGGCCGGTCAGGCCACGCACCGGGTCGGTGAGGACCGCGGAGGCCCAGCGTGGTGGAACGCAGGACCCCCACACCTGGGCGAGCGCCGGTCGCAGGAACATCTCGCACGACACCCAGCTGCTGACCGGGTTCCCGGGTAAACAGACCACCGGCACGCCCCGGTAGTGGCCGCAGCCCTGAGGTCCGCCCGGCTGCATGGCCACGTGACCGAACCACATCTGCGCTTCACGTTCCAAGGTCAATCGCACCACCTCGAAGGCACCGGCGCTGATCCCCCCGCTCGTCACGATCAAGTGTGGAGCTTCACCGTCCACGGCCGCTCTCAGTCGCCGTGAGAATTCATCCGGGGCATCCGTGACGCTGAGTGTGGTCACTGCGGAAGCGCCCGCTTCCTCGAGCCACGATTCGAGCAGAGGCCCATTGGCGTCGTAAATGGCTCCCGGTTTCAGCGGCTGCCCGGCCGTGAGTACTTCATCGCCACCGGTGACCACCAGAACCGAGGGGCCTTGACGCACACTCACCGTGGCTGCGCCGTCCAGACCGAGTGCGGCGCACGCCCCCAGCGCTGCAGCGCCCAGGACGGTACCCGCGGACAGAGCGACAGACCCCCGTTCGACGTCGCTACCCTGCGCTCGCACGTATGTTCCGGGGAGCACGCCGGCCGCGCTCTCCCTCGTGATGGTGATGCGATCGGTGTCGAAGGAAGAGGGACTCACCCGCTCCACGGGGACCACCGCATCGGCACCTGCGGGCAGGGCAGCGCCGGTCATGACAGCCACGGCGGTACCCGGGGCGAGAGTGGTCGGTGGGGCCCCGGCAGCCTGCGTTGCCGAAACCGGCAGCGTGAATGCCTCGTCCCCCGTTGCACGAAGATCCGCTGTGCGCACGGCAAACCCGTCCATTTGCGAATTCGTGAAGGGAGGCAGCGAAATCGGGGCCAACAGATCGCGCGCTAGAACGGCCCCGCGCGCGCGGGCCAGCGGAAGCTCGAGACGAGCCGTGGCGGCGTCGTACCCGCGGGCGATCGTGGCCCGAACTGACGCTGCGTGCTCTTCGATACTGCGGCTCATGTCCCTACTCTAAGGGGGCTGGACAGACGCCTTAGACTGGGCCCATGTCCGTATTCCTCGGTATTCCACAAGCGCTACCGACCAAGGGCGTGCCCGATCAGGGGCCCCTGGTGGATCGGTTTGGGCGCGTGGCCACGGACCTGCGCATCTCCATCACGGATAAATGTAATCTGCGGTGTACCTACTGCATGCCCGCGGAGGGAATGGACTGGCTGTCCAAGTCCTCCCTGATGACCACGGAAGAAATCGTGCGGCTTACGCGTATTGCCGCGGAGGAATTCGGCGTCAAGGAACTGCGGCTCACCGGAGGCGAACCACTGATTCGCCCCGATCTCGAAGAGATCGTGGCCGCAGTGACCAAAGCGCTACCGGACTTCCCGGTTTCCATGACGACCAACGGGATCGGTCTGGCCCAACGCGCTGAGGGTCTCGTGGCTGCAGGGATGACTCGCGTCAATGTCTCCCTGGACACCCTGTGCGCCGAGACGTACAAGCAGCTCGCGCGCCGCAACAAACTCAGCGATGCCCTTGCGGGCGTGGCCGCGGCACAGGAGGCAGGTCTGTCCCCGGTGAAGCTCAATGCCGTCTTGATGCGCGGAGTCAACGACCGTGAAGCACCAGAACTACTGCGCTGGGCTCTCGTGCATGACTGTTCACTGCGCTTCATCGAGCAGATGCCGCTCGACGCAGATCACGGCTGGACCCGCACCAACATGGTGACCGCCGCGGAGATCCGCGAACACCTCTCCGAACACTTCGATCTCAGTGCGGACCTGGACCCGCGCAACGGTGCACCGGCCGAAAAGATGCTCGTGCGCGAACGCGGCGGCACTGAGGTGCTCGGCACGGTGGGCATCATCGCTTCTGTCACCGAACCGTTCTGCGCGGACTGCACGCGCACCCGCATCACTGCGGAGGGCAGAGTGCGCTCGTGCCTGTTCTCCCACCACGAGACGGACCTGATGCAGCTCCTGCGTTCGGACGCCACGGACCAGGACATCGCCCAGCGCTGGCGGGCCGCCATGTGGGTGAAACCCCGAGCCCACGGCATGGATCACACGGGTCTCGACTCCGAGGATTACGTCCAACCCGACCGCAGCATGAGCGCCATTGGAGGCTGACAGAGCAGTGCTCGTTCGTTATTTCGCGGCCGCCGCCGCGTCCGCAGGCACCGAGCAGGAAGACGTCTCCGCGGACACGACCATGACCCGTTCGGAGCTTCAACAAGTACTCACCAACCTGCACCCCGTGGCTCCCGAGGGTGAGAAGACGCTGGCGCAGGTGCTGCCCCAATGTTCCTGGCTGGTCAATGGCGTGGCCCATAAGGACCCGGAATCCACGATCGCCCCCGCCGCAACGGTGGATGTCCTGCCGCCTTTTGCCGGTGGCTGAGGCCCTCACGGCCCACCCCTACTGGTGGAACAGTCTGACGCCGGCCCGCCATGCGCGCCGCGGACAGGCGCAGCAGCTCGCCTACGATCTAGGGGCAGCCCTGGCCGCTGCACGATCCGAAGAAACCTCCGTTTCGCTCAGTGACGCCGTGGGCGCCACACTGGCCCGCGACGTCCACGCCCTGTGTCCCGTGCCCCACTACGCGTCCAGTGCCATGGATGGTTACGCGGTGCGCGGGCCCGGCCCGTGGCGGGTGGTTACCGCAGACACGTCTCTGCACGATGCCGCTTCCACTGCAGACCTCGAATTGGCCCGGGGCGAGGCGGTGCCGGTGGTGACCGGCGGTGTCATCCCCACGGGATCCGACACCATCATCCGGGACGAGTACGCCCTGCGTTCCGGCGCGGAATTGCGCTTCGACCGATCCCGTCCGCATTCTGAACTCGAAGGTCGGCATGCCCGGCCCGCAGGCACCGAGTGTGGCTCCGGTGAGACGATTCTGACCGCCGGAACCGTGTTGAGCCCAGCGGACGTTGCGTTCGCGGCTGTAGCCGGGGTGGACGAGCTGCCGATAGTTCCGGCCCCCGCCGTCCGACTCCTGCTCACGGGGTCAGAGGTACAGGGATCGGGAATCCCGGCCCCCGGGTTCGTGCGTGATGCGTTTTCACCGTCTCTGCCACCCATCCTTGCCGGTTTGGGCGCGCGGGTGGATCAGGATTCAGTGCATCGCATACCCGATGAGGCTGACGCCTTCGCGGCGGCCGTCGAACGTGCGGTGGCAGAAGGTGTGCCCTTCATCGTGACCACCGGCGGCACTGCTCGCTCCCGCGCCGATCACGTGCGAGCACACCTGGAACGTCACGCAACACCCATTATCGATGAGTTGGATCTGCAGCCCGGCCATCCCACGTTATTCGCCGCTCACCCTGCGGGCACCGCGATCCTCGCCCTGCCCGGTAACCCCCTCGCGGCTTTTACCGCACTGACAGTGTTGGCCGTGCCATTCCTACGGGGCATGCTGGGCCAGCCGGCACCCACCTCGCACGCAGTGCGGATCGCCCACGACATCCAGGGGGCGCGCCGCGAACGGTTGGTGCCGGCCTTCCAGCACGCCGACGGCGCGTGGTCACCGTGCCGGGACATCGGTGCCAACATGCTGCGCGGCCTGTCCCGCGCAGACGCACTACTGAGCGTGCCGGTCGAAGGTCTGGTCGCCGGTGCGCGTGCAGAAGCCCTGGCCCTGCCCTGGAAACCCGTTGCCGGTAAACCTGACTTGGTGACGGACAACCCATAGCCCGCGCTCGTCGGGCCGGGTCAGATCTCTGCCGGCAGACTCTCCCTTCGGAACTAGGGTCAGTTGGCCCTGAAGTCCCGCAGCCAGACAGCGGACTGACCTGCGTCCTGGAAACCCAGTTGCGCGTTGACCCAATTCATCCGGTCGTTGCCCGTGTGGGTCCATGAGTAAACAGTCTCGACTTCCGGCTGCACCTCGGTGAGCTGCTTCAGATTGGCCATTTTCAAACGCATTCCCAACCGACGCCCGCGATGCTCGCGGATCACCAGGGTTTCGTCCTGGAGTGCCAACGTGGGTCGGTGCTGCGCCAGAATGAGTTCAGTCATCCCCACGAGTTCGCCATTCTCCCGGTCCTCGGCCACGGCCATGAGGGACCGATCGCCGTCTTCCTCGCGGAGACGCTCCGTACGACGAACGCGCTCAGCATCCCACGGGTCAGGATCACTCACGATGGGCTTGACGAAGGAATCGCTGGGCAGCCTGGCGTGCAATCGGGCAAGCGGCTCCAACAGTTCTTCCGGCGCCGAGTCCACCCACGTGTGCAACGCGTAGCGCTCGGTGAACGGAACCTCTTCCAGCGAACGCTCGATCGACTCGACGCGTTCCTGTGGCAACGGCACGTCCAAGAGCGCAAAACTGCTCACGGTCTGAAGTTCATAGCCGGCGTGTTCTGCAAAGCGTGTCTGCCGGTGGCTCGCGGGCAGTTTGCCGGAACCGTCCGCGGCGTCGATCCACTGGACACCCACGCCGCTGGTCTCGCCACCCATGACGCTACCGTCGCCGGGCCCCGCGGGAGCCTTCAGCTCGGACGCCGGGTGTTCGGTGACCAGACGGATCACGCGCCGGGACTCACCGTAGGCAAGCTGCTCCGCGGCGGACAGCAAAGAGCGCCCAATCCCCTCGGACAGCTCATCCGGATCCACGTCCACCACGATCTGCGCGATATCGGTCTCGGAGATAAGCGGCATACGAACCTCCGCGCGGCCGACCAAGCGACCATCCATATAGGCACAGAGGATGTTGACGCGCTCGTAGGGGTCCTTGAGATCCCGAAAAATATCGTGCGCATCATTACTGAGCTCCGCGGTACCCCACACGTATTGCCTCGAGGACTGCACCAGGGCCGCCACCTGGCCCAACTGCTCCTGCGCCGCCTGATCAAAACCGTCAGGGATACGCATCAGCTCAATGGCAAGCGCTGATGTCTGACTCACGGGGAACTCCTTCCGCGTTCCGAGCTGTTCGGAACGGACCTGCCCACTATCGATCATGCACCGTTGCCGCCGATAGGAATAGCAAGTTCACTGTTTAGTTTACCGCTGCGGCTTCGGGCAAGACAGGAGGGCCCGGCCACAAGTGGTCCGAGCCCTTCCGTCTCATAGCATCAACCGTGCCTCAGCGGGCACGAACGAGGATCATGCCTCGCTGGTCACCTCGGTGGCGTTCGGGTCCACGGGGACGCCCGGGCCGAACGTGGTGGCCACGGTGGCCTTGGTGATGTAACGGCCCTTGGAAGCGGACGGCTTCAAACGAAGCACCTCTTCCAGAGCAGCGCCGTAGTTCTCGGCCAGCTTCTGGGTGTCGAAAGACGCCTTGCCGATGATGAAGTGCAAGTTGGAGTGCTTGTCGACACGAAAGTCGATCTTGCCGCCCTTGATGTCGCCAACAGCCTTGGCCACGTCCATGGTCACGGTGCCGGTCTTGGGGTTCGGCATCAGGTTACGAGGACCCAGCACCTTACCCAGACGACCGACCTTGCCCATCATGTCCGGGGTGGCCACGGCGGCGTCGAAGTCCACCCAGCCGTCCTGAACCTTGGCGATCAGGTCGTCGGAACCAACGTAGTCGGCGCCGGCTGCTTCAGCAGCGGCAGCCTTGTCACCGGTTGCGAAGACGACCACGCGGGCGGTCTTACCGGTGCCGTGCGGCAGGTTCACGGTGCCGCGAACCATCTGGTCAGCCTTGCGGGGGTCAACACCCAAACGCATGGCGACCTCAACGGTCGGGTCGGACTTGCTGCCTTCGGCCAATTCCTTGGCCAGGGCGACTGCCTCGGCGGGGGCGTAGAACTTGCCCTCTTCGATCTTGGCGGCAGCCGCCTGGTATGCCTTGCTGCGCTTTGCCATCTGCTTGTTCTCCTTGTGCAGTTGTGGTCTGCGGACCGCGCTCGGCCCTGCCACGGGGAAATGTCTGGTACTGAGAGCTAGCTAGAGCGCTCAGGCAACCTCGATGCCCATGGAACGGGCAGTGCCGGCGATGATCTTGGCAGCAGCCTCGACATCGTTGGCGTTGAGGTCTTCCTTCTTGGTCTCGGCAATTTCACGGACCTGGTCCATGGTGATCTTGCCGACCTTGTTGGTGTGGGGCACACCGGAGCCCTTGGCAACGCCTGCGGCCTTCTTGATCAGCTGAGCAGCCGGCGGGGTCTTGGTGATGAAAGTGAACGAACGGTCTTCGTACACGGTGATTTCCACCGGCACGATGTTGCCGCGCTGGGATTCCGTGGCCGCGTTGTAGGCCTTGCAGAATTCCATGATGTTGACGCCGTGCTGACCGAGTGCGGGACCCACGGGAGGAGCCGGGTTAGCGGCACCTGCCTGGATCTGCAGCTTGATCAGGCCTGCGACCTTCTTCTTGGGAGCCATGTGATGGTCCTTTGCTTGCTGTGCGTACCGCCGCACAGGAGCGTACGACGGCGGGTGGTCACCGTGGCGCGGTGACCGAACGGAAACGCCCCGGACCAAAGCTCATCCGGGGGTGTCCGAAAACTAGGGGTGAGATCAGATCTTCGAGACCTGGTGGAAGCCCAGGGTGACCGGGGTTTCACGCTCGAAGATGGACACCAGCACCACGAGCTGCTGGGATTCCACCTTGATCTCGGAAATCGTGGCGGGAAGGGTCTCGAACGGGCCTTCCTTGACGATCACGGACTCGCCGACCTCGAAGTCCACGGTGATCGCGGGCTCTGCAGCGCCGGAAGCAGCACCGCCACCGGAGGTCTCGGACAGGCCCTTGGCCTTCTCCGGGGTCTCGAACACGGGTGCCAGCATCTCGAACACTTCGTCCATGCGCAGCGGCACGGGGTTGTAGGCGTCCTGACCCACGAATCCGGTAACACCCGGCGTGTGGCGGACGGCGCCCCAGGAAGCGTCGGTGAGGTTCATACGGACCAGCACGTAGCCGGGGATACGAACGCGTCGCACGGTCTTGCGCTGAGCGTTCTTGATCTCCACGACCTCCTCCATGGGAACCTCGATCTGGAAGATGTCCTCTTCCATGTTGAGGGACTGGATGCGGGTCTCGAGGTTGGTCTTCACGCGGTTCTCGTAACCGGCGTAGGTGTGAATCACGAACCAGTCGCCTTCTTGACGACGCAGCTTGGCCTTGAACTCCTCGACGGGGTCCACCTCGTCCTCGGCGTCCTGCGCCTCGGCAGTCTCGTCCGTGTCCGCGGACTCGGGCTGCTCGGTGTCAGCGGTCTCGTTCTCAGCCGGGGCCTGCTCAGCCTCATCGGAAGTGGCGGACACGCTCTCGGCAGCCTCTGACTGCGCAGCATCCGCGGATGCGGACTCGGGCTGCACTGCCTCAGCGGCTTCGTTTTCGAGCTCGTGGTCGGTCACTGGAGATTCCTGCTTTCTATGGACGGCTAGAAGATGTGGTGTGGTCTTAGACCTGGTCGCCGTTGCCGAACACCCAGATGGCTACCTGGCCGAAGCCCAGGTCCAAAAGGGAGATCAGCAACATCATGAAGGCCACGAAGACCAGCACAACCAGTACGAAATTGACGAGTTCGCGGCGCGAGGGTGCAACGACCTTCTTGAGCTCGCCGATGACCTGTCGAATGAACAACCAGATGCGACCAAAAAAGCCCCGCTGCTGATTTGATCCAGCGGGTTGGTCCGAGGTTTCTCCGGTAACGGTGTGCGACATCGGCTCTCCCCTGCGTGGATTGGTTCCCGGCGGTGGTTTAGGTGCCGTTGTAGGTCTGAAGCAGGGCAGACAGGACTCGAACCTGCAACCTGCGGTTTTGGAGACCGCTGCGCTACCAATTGCGCCACTGCCCTTCAGTTTGCGGCTTGTTCACACAAGACCACGAACACGGTGCATGAGCTTACCACCTTCGCCCGTTGGGTCCGGACCAGACTCCGAATCCAGGCGTGCGAAAGTAAACGCACCAACAATCAATGGTACGCGCACGGCCAGCTCTGTGCAAAGCACGCGTGGGCACGCCTAAACTGAAGGTGAGCGCCTACTGGCTGCGCAGTCAGGGCGGACGCCGTCACAGAACCGAGGAGAGTTGACCACCATGCCCCCAGCTCAGCAGCGAATTTCCCGCAAGATCGGCGCAATCGCCGAGTCCGCGACCCTCGCGGTGGATGCCAAGGCCAAGGCGCTCAAGGCCGAGGGGCGGCCCGTCATCGGCTTTGGCGCGGGTGAACCCGACTTCTCGACCCCTGACTACATTGTCGAGGCGGCGGCCGAGGCCCTCAAGGACCCCAAGAACTTCCGATATTCTCCGGCCGCCGGCCTCCCCGAGCTGCGTCAGGCAATTGCCGACGCCACCGCTCGCGATTGCGGCTGGAGCGTAGAACCATCCCAGGTGCTGGTCACCAACGGTGGCAAGCAAGCGGTGTACGAGGCATTCCAGACAGTGGTGGACGAGGGCGACGACGTCCTGCTGCCCGCTCCCTACTGGACCACCTACCCCGAGGCCATCCGCCTGGCCGGTGGTCACCCCATCGAGGTTTTCGCCGGGGCTGACCAGGACTACAAGGTCACTCCGGATCAGCTCGAGGCCGCCTACACGGAGAACACCAAAGCCCTTCTCTTCTGCTCACCGTCCAACCCCACGGGTTCGGTGTACAGCGCCGAAGAGACCAAGGCGGTGGGCGAGTGGGCTGCTTCCAAGGGCATCTTCGTGATCAGCGACGAAATCTACCAGCACCTGACCTACGACGGTGTGGAATTCACCTCGATCGCCCAGGCCGCCCCCGATCTTCACGAGAATTTGATCCTGCTCAACGGCGTGGCCAAGACCTACGCCATGACCGGTTGGCGCGTGGGGTGGATGGTCGCCCCCAAGGACATCATCAAGGCCGCTGCCAACTTGCAGTCACACCTGAGCTCCAACGTGAACAACGTGGCCCAGCGTGCGGCCTTGGCCGCCCTGAACGGGCCCATGGATCAGGTGAGCGACATGCGCGAGGCCTTCGATCGCCGTCGTCGTGCCATCGTGGACGGGCTCAACGCCATCGACGGCGTGGTCTGTCCCACCCCCACCGGCGCGTTCTACGCCTACCCTGACGTGACCGCGCTGCTGGGCAGGGAGTTCGACGGCGTCACACCGCAGACCAGCGCCGAACTCGCCGAAATGATCCTAGAGCGGGCCGAGGTGGCCGTGGTGCCGGGTGAAGCATTTGGCCCGTCCGGCTACCTGCGCCTGTCCTACGCCTTGGGAGACGACGATCTCGCCGAGGGACTGTCCCGCCTACAGAAAGTACTGGGAGCGAAGTAGATGAACCTCAAGGAAACCCTGCACTACGTGGACCAACGGCTGCCCTCCCCCGTGGAGATGCCCAGCTCTGCCGTGGTGGCCAGCGGCTTGATCGGCGGTTACGCCGTGGCCCGCCTGACCAAAATCCGAGCTCTCGGCGGCGTGGCTCTCCTGGCAGACGGCGTGATGGCCGGACGCACCTGGTACAAGTCCGCCGGGCCCGCCACCACCGCGGGCCTGAGTGTGCTGTACCTGGCGGGCTTCGGGCTGTCCCACCCGTTGGCCAAGAAGATCGGGGCGTGGCCCTCCGTGCTCACCGTGGCGGCCGTGAACTCGGCGGCCTCGTGGTTCCTGGTGGACCGCCACAACTTTGCCCGCGCCGAGGAAGAGCTCAACGAGATCGCCTGACGCAGCGCAACGAAAAAATATGGACCCGCACCACGTTGGTGCGGGTCCATATTTATGTCGGCCGGGTCTGAACCGTCAGTCGTCCACTGCGTCACGACCGCGGCGGACGATCAACGGATCCGGCGGGTACACCACCGAGGTGTCCTTGTCCTCGTAGTCGAACTGGTTGAGGAAGTAGCGCATGGCATTGAGCCGAGCTCGCTTCTTGTCATTGGACTTGATGGTGATCCACGGGGCGTGATCCGTGTCCGTGCGGCGGAAAGTTTCCTCCTTGGCCACGGTGTAATCCTCCCAGCGATCCAGCGACGCGAGGTCCATGGGCGAGAGCTTCCAGCGACGCACGGGGTCGATCTGACGGATCGCGAAACGGGTGCGCTGTTCGTGCTGGGTCACCGAGAACCAGAACTTGGTGAGGTGAATCCCCGCATCAACGAGCATCTGCTCGAACGTGGGAGCCTGCTCCATGAAGCTCTCGTATTCCTCATCCGTGCAGAAACCCATGACGCGCTCAACGTTGGCACGGTTGTACCAGGAGCGGTCGAACAGCACGATTTCGCCGTTGGTGGGCAGGTGCTGGATGTAGCGCTGGAAATACCACTGCCCCTGTTCACGATCGGAGGGCTTGTTCAGCGCAACGGTACGGGCGGCACGCGGATTGAGGTGCTCGGTGAAACGTTTGATGGTGCCGCCCTTGCCGGCTGCATCGCGCCCCTCGAACACGATCACGTGCTTGAGATCGTTGTCCTGGCCCCAGTACTGGAATTTGAGCAGCTCGATCTGAAGTTGATACTTCTCGAGTTCGTAATCCTCGCGGGACATGCGCTCGTCGTACGGGTAGCCCTCGCGCCACGTCTCCACGGCGCTTCCACCAGGATCGATGAGGTCCGGGTCCGGGGACTGCCCGTCACGAACCGTGTACCCCTGTTCCACAAGTTTGTCGATGAACTCGCGGAGGTTCTCCCGTGCCGGTTCTTGCTGCGGGCTCATGTGTCCTCCTAGTGGCCTGTGCCGCGAACGGCACCCTGTGTACGTCTCCAAATCAATCCTAGTTGGCGCGGTTAACGACTGTTGAACACGGCGCGGTACCGGCCTTCAACCGCAGCAACCCGGACTCACTAGACTGGCGGGGGAAGGTTCGATACTCGATCACCGAGGAGCGCTGAAGCACGCATGAGAATTGGCCTAATGACGAGCGGTGGAGACTGCCCCGGACTGAACGCCGTGATCCGCGGTGCTGTCCTGCACGGAATCAAGTCCTACGACCACGAGTTCGTGGGTTTCCGTGACGGCTGGCGCGGTGTGGTCGAAGGCGACATCATGGAGCTCCCCCGCCAAAGCGTTCGCGGACTGGCGCGCCAGGGTGGCACCATCCTGGGCACCTCTCGCACCAACCCGTTCGACGGCCCCAACGGCGGGCCGGAGAACATCGCCAAGGTGCTGGAGGCCAACAACATCGACGCCATCGTAGCCATCGGTGGCGAGGGCACTCTGGCGGGCGCCAAACGGCTTGCGGACGCGGGACTTCCCGTGGTGGGAGTTCCCAAGACCATTGACAACGATTTGAAGGCCACGGACTACACGTTCGGTTTCGACACCGCGGTATCCATCGCTACCGACGCCATGGACAGGTTGCGTACCACCGGCGAATCCCACCACCGGTGCATGGTGGCCGAGGTCATGGGCCGCCACGTGGGCTGGATTGCACTGCACTCCGGCATGGCGGCGGGTGCGCACGCCATTCTCATTCCGGAGCACCGCGAGTCCATGGAGCAGGTCTCCGAGTGGGCCAAGGAGGTCTACGACCGCGGCCGTTCACCGCTGGTGGTCGTGGCCGAGGGATTCATTCCCGAGGGCTACGACGAGGCGATCGCGGGTAAGGGGCAGGAAGCCTCCGGCCGGCCTCGCCTGGGTGGCGCTGGTGACTTCGTGACCCAGCAGATCGAGGAAATCACGGGTATCGAGACCCGTAACACCACGCTCGGCCACATCCAGCGCGGTGGCGCACCGACCGGTTTCGACCGCGTGCTCGCTACCCGCCTGGGCATGGCAGCCGCGAGCATGGCCGCCGATCACGAGTGGGGCAAAATGTGTGCCCTGCGTGGCACGGACGTGGTTCGCGTGGACTTCAGCGAGGCCCTCGACGGACTCAAGACGGTCCCTCGGGAGCGTTACGAAGAGGCCAAGGTGTTGTTCGGCCGGTAGCCGCTCCACGGCGTCGGCGGGCGCGGGGACGCGATGCGATCGAGCGCGCGTCCGCGCATCCTCACTCGGCCACGAACGACGCTCACTACGAAGTGCGGCGGATCAGGAAGCTTCCTGATCCGCCGCACTTCTGTCCCCGTCAAATTTTAAAGGCGCATCCCGCCGTCGCGCGGGCCCCGCATGAGGTCCTTGGGTCGCCCCACCACCGAACCGGCGTCAGGTTGGACCACCACGGTCTGTGCAGCAGCCCATTGCTCGACCGCGCCATTGTTATCGGTGCCTTCTTGCTCCGAATTCTCCGCCACGGTGTCACGCACGAGCAGGTCTGCCCTAGGATCCACGTTCCGCTTGAGCACCGCCAGCGCAATGGGGCCGGCCTCGTGATGTAACCGTGCGGAGGTCACGTGCCCGACCTTCTTGTCGTTGAGGAAGACTTCCGCTCCGGCTGCCGGCAGCGTGTGCTGGGAACCGTCCAGGTCCAGGAAGGTGAGTCGGCGCGGCGGGTGCCCCAGATTGTGCACGCGGGCCACGGTTTCCTGACCCTTGTAGCAGCCCTTGGAGAGGTGCACCGCGGTGCGCATCCAGTCGAGTTCATGGGGAATCGTCTTGACGTCCGTCTCCGCACCCCAGCGCGGCCGCCACGCGGCAATGCGCAAAGCCTCAGCGGCCCAAGATCCCGCCGGCGTAAATCCTTGTTCGTCCAGAGCCGCCGCCGCGGAGTCCAGATCTGCCATGGGGATCACGTGCTCGAACCACGGACGCTCCAGGCCGGGATGTTCCGGTTCCATGCTGTAGGCGTAGCCGCCGGGAGAAATTTCGGGCCAGGGATCGCGCCAGACGGCCACGGGGGACGACGCCGCCCGTGCACCTTCCGATGCGGCCGACAGTTCCGAGCTCAGATCCTTGGTGGCCGCGATAATCGCCCACTGGTCGCTGACGTCCGCGACCTCGACACGCAGGGCGAAACGCATGGAGTCGAGCCACGCGGCCAGCCCGGGCGCTTCCTGCGATTCGGCGATGAGCCACGTGGTGGTTCCGTCATCCACGGCATGGGGAGCGAACTCGACCCTGCCCTGGATACTGAGGAACATTGTTTCGGTGCTCTGCCCGGGCTTGAGCCCCGTGAGCACCTGGGACGACAGCGTGGTGAGCCACGTGAGACGGTCTGCGCCGGTCACGGTGATCACGCCGCGCTGGGACTGATCCACGTATCCGGTGCCACGCGCCAATGCGCGCTGCTCGGGAACGGGATCGCCGTAGTGGCCTGCCACCCCCTCGTCCAGGCCTTCTGCTTCTACCGCGCCGGGGCGCGAGAGAAGAATGGATCGGTACGAGGATTCAGCGGAAGTCACTGTTGCGAATCAACCTTTTTCAGTTCAGCGGAGGCGTGCGTGGCCAGTTCCTGACCGTTGGCGGCCATGTCCCAGGCCCACATGAGATTCCCATTGACCAGTCCGTAGAGCCTGGTTCCCGAGGCGTATTCCTTGGAACCCTGGGCACGCATCACGGCGTCGGTGGCCAAATCAACGCGAGGGCCCTTGATTTGACCCAGGTACAGTTCGGCGATTCCGCCGGGGTGCAGCATGGACACAGAAATGTCGAAGCCGCCATCCGCATTGCGGAGCGCCTCAACGTCCTCAGCGGTCTTCAGTACCGGAACGGGATCCGGAGGCAACATTCCAGGACCGAGGTCCCCCTCTTCACGGGGACGAGCCAGTTCCCAGAAGCCCTGTTCGTAAGTGGCTTCGCGTTGGGGTTCGCCCTCTTCATTGAGGAGCGTGGTCTGGGCCCGGTACACCACGTACGGCAGACCGTGCTGCTCGAACGTGACCCGCTGCCGGAACGCGCGCTGTTCGGCGTCTCCGTAACCGACGAAGCCGTCACCCTCCCAGGTTCCCAGGAGCCATGCAAACGGCACGAGCTCCGGAGTGAGATTGGTGGGGATCTCTACGGGCATGGATTTAGAGCTGGCCCTTGAAGAGGCCGGTGATGACCTTCAGAGCAATACCGCCGATTGCGAGACCGGCCAGAACCAACAGGACGAGGTAAAAGATTTCGAGTGCAAGCATGGCTCTAAGCTACCACGGAGCCCAGGACCCGTCCGGCGAAAAGCGCTGCCACGCCGAGTAATGCAACGGGTGTTACGCCCAGTGTCAGCAGTCCTCGCCGTTGGGGGGTGGCCGGGGCTGCGGAGATGATTCGCACACCCACCACGCCAATGATCAGAGCCAGCGGCAGGCCCACACCCGCCACGGTGACCCAGGTTCCCAGTCCGTACAGTTCCTCCACGTGCCCCAGGCCGATCCAGCCCGAGGCACTGACCGCGGCCAGCACTCCTGTCACGGATGCCAAGGTGGACTCGAGGCGGCCCTTGGCGCCTTCACCGCGCACCAGTTCGGCCACGCACACGGCCATGAAAGCCACTCCCACCACCGCCGGCAACCAGATCAGTTGCTGGTCCGGAACAAAGGTCACGAGTGAGCAGGCGATCACGCCGGCCGCCGCGATGATCACGTTGTGTCTACGCCGCGCGTTGATTCCCGTGGCCGCTGGCCAGCCCACCGCGATAACCACTGCCATGGCCACGGACACGATCAACGGAAGCCAGCCGCCCAACACACTGGCTACGAGCGCGAGAATTAGCGATAGGACGGCTGCGCCGATGATCCTTGCGTATCTCATGGGTGTCCTTCGCGCGCGGTCATAAGGGAAAGCTTTCTGTCTTCACCCTAACCGCCCTTCCCCTGGTAGCCGGTTACCGCGCGGCCGTGAACCGGCCCCACGGTCCACCGCCGCGTCGAAAGCTCATGGGCCTGCCGACTATTTATAATGTGAATCACAGCCGCCGGAGAACTCCTGCGGGGGCTCCCCTCACCATCACCGGGATGATCCGTGCTTCAAATTGTGCTGCTCAGCGATAAAACCAACGCGCTCTCCAGTGTCCTGCCCGGCCTGGAACTGCTGTCGCACGAGGTGGAAGTGGTACCCCTCAGCTCCCCCGGTTCACTCAGACGTGTACAACGACCGGATGTGGTGGTTCTGGACGGCACCGCCAACCTCGTGGCCGCCCGCAACACCGCTCAGACTCTGGCCGCCCGGGACACTTCCCTTCCCGTGCTGATGGTCTTGACCGAGGGCGGAATGGCGGCCGTGGCGGCGTCGTGGTGTGTCACGGACGTGGTCTTGTCCGACGCAGGACCCGCGGAAGTCGAGGCGAGGCTGCGTTTGGCGAGCTCCAGAACTGTCGAGGACTCCGAGGACGAGACACTGATCCGCGCCGGCAATGTGACCATCGATGACGGCTCGTACACCGTGAAGATCGGTGGTACTCCCCTCAACCTCACCTACAAGGAATTCGAACTGCTCAAGTTTCTGGCGCAGAACGTGGGGAGGGTATACACCCGGGCTCAATTGCTCTCCGAAGTGTGGGGCTACGACTACTACGGCGGAACGCGCACGGTAGATGTCCATATCCGAAGGCTGCGCGCGAAATTGGGGGCCGATCATGAGCACCTGATCACCACGGTGCGTAACGTGGGGTACAGCTTCACGGCGGGTCGGGACAGCGAGTCCTGACACGCCGAACAACCGCTCACAGTGGAGGTATGTCATGCCAGTGACCATTCTCAGCCAGGACGGAATAGCTCATTCCGCAGCCCTGACGGAGTTGGCTCAGCGAGCTGCTCGCGCCGACGGCGATCCACCTTTCTCGGACCAGACGCTCGTGGATGTGCGGGCTGCCAAGGCGGGGCTTCGCTCGGTCACCGCGACCGATGGCGACGCACTCGTGGGGATTGCTGTCATCAATCCCGATCCGGACCAGGCCTCGACCTTCACGGTTGAGCTGGTGGTCGACCCAGACCATCGCGGCGCTGGAATTGGCACCGCAATCGCCCGAGAAGTGCGCGGTCAGGTCGAGGGCACCGTGGAGGCATGGGCGCACGGCAATCATCCTGGGGCCCAGCGACTCGCGGAAACCTACGGATTGAGTGCCGTGCGAGACCTCTACCGTTTGAAGCGGCCGCTGCACGGAGCCTCCGACCTCCCCCTTCCCTTGGACCTGGCGGAGGGTCTGGAGATCCGGCCGTTCGAGGTGGATCGCGACGAGAACGGGTGGTTGAAGGTCAACTCCCAGGCCTTCTCCGATCACCCGGAGCAAGGAAAAATGACTCTGGACGATCTACGCCAGAGGGAGGCCGAGGGGTGGTTCGACGCGCCCGGGTTCCTGTTGGCCGTGCGGACGGATGACCCGCAGGACATCCAGGGTTTCCACTGGACCAAGATTCACCCGGCTTCGGACGGCTCGCCCGCAATGGGCGAGGTCTACGCGGTGGGCATCTCCCCGGAACAGCAAGGCAAGGGGCTCGGCAAAGCTCTGACAGCCGCGGGCATCAACTACCTTGCAGAGCAGGACCTGGAGCACGTGATGCTCTACGTGGACGGGGACAACACCGCTGCCATGGCACTGTACGAAAAGCTCGGTTTCGAACGCTGGCACCTGGACGTGATGTTCCGAGGCGAGATCAACGGATAGCGGATCACCGGTAGCATCTTCAGAGGCGCCGCTCCACCCCACGGGGTGTTACGCGTGCGCTACCTCGTCCTTCAGACAGAGAGCGGGTCATGGCGAAAAGTAATGCCTCCGGGAAGATCGACATCTACGCCGCAGGCTGTTTGTGCTGGCGTCTCAGCGCAGGCGAACTGCAAGTGCTGGTCATTCACCGACCGCGTTACGACGACTGGTCCTGGCCCAAGGGCAAGCAGGACAACGGTGAGACCCTTCCGGAAACCGCAGTCCGTGAGCTGCAAGAAGAAGTTGGCCTGTCCGTTCGGCTGGGAGTACCGCTGCCGTCCATCCGTTACCAGGTCAAGGGACAGTCAAAGCTGGTGAAGTACTGGGCCGCCGAGATCTCCTCCACTGTGAAAGCTAAACCTGATCACGGTGAAGTGGACGAACTCCGGTGGGTATCCACTGATCAAGCACACAAGATGTTGACCAATGCCGATGACCGCGAACCTCTCGACGAGCTGGTTCGGTTGCACCGCCACGGCAGTTTGGCTACCCGGCCCGTGATCATCGTGCGCCATGCCAAGGCCAAGCCCCGTTCCTCGTGGCAGCGCGCGGAAGGCGAGCGGCCACTGGCCGCCACCGGCAAGCGACAGGCATTGGCCGTCACGCGTTTGCTGACCGCATGGCAGCCTCGCAGGGTCATCACGTCTCCGTGGTTGCGCTGCATGTCCACCGTGATCCCGTTCGCCAAGAAGTACAACGCCAAGGTCAAAGAACGCTCCCAGCTGACCGAAGCCGCCCACAAGCGCTCACCCAAGAAGGCTGCGGCCATTGTCGAGCAACTCTTCGACACCGAACATCCCGTGGTGCTGTGCACGCACCGGCCGGTACTACCCACGGCCTTCAAGGTATTGTCCCGCCACATGCCCGGCTCGCTGAGCGACGAATTGCCGGACTCGGATCCGTATCTGTCCCCCGGCGAAATGGTGGTGCTGCAGATGCCACGGAACAAAAAAGACCGCGCCGTCAGTTGTGAAATCATCACCCCGTTCGACGACTGACCCGCACAGAACACCGCCACCGGCTCTCAACACGGCCACCCGGGTTCGGTTCCGTCCCCCGGCGCCGCGTTCAGCACGAAGGAAACCATGTCTGTCATTCCCACGCCCTACGAAGATCTCCTGGCCGAGGTCATGGCCGAGGGCGCACTCAAGTCCGATCGCACCGGTACGGGTACACGGTCCGTGTTCGGGCGCCAGATCCGCTACGACCTGTCCGAGTCCTTCCCGCTGCTGACCACCAAACGCGTGCACTTCAAATCTCTCGCGCTGGAACTGTTGTGGTTCCTGTCCGGCTCTTCCAACGTGCGCTGGCTGCAGGAACGCGGAGTGAGCATCTGGGACGAATGGGCGGATGAGAACGGTGACCTGGGCCCGGTCTACGGAGTGCAGTGGCGCAGCTGGCCGGCCGGCCACGGTGAGACCATTGACCAGATCGCCCGCGTGGTGGACTCCATCAAGACGTCACCACATTCGCGGCGCCATATCGTGACTGCGTGGAACCCTGCTGAGGTTGAGAACATGGCGTTGCCGCCGTGCCACGCCCTGTTCCAGTTCTACGTTCAGCCCCGCGAAGACGGCCCGGATGCGCTCAGCTGTCAGCTGTACCAGCGTTCGGCGGACCTGTTCCTGGGGGTGCCGTTCAACATTGCTTCCTACGCTCTTCTCACCATGATGGTGGCCCAGCAGTGCGACTTGGTCCCCGGTGAATTCATCTGGACGGGCGGTGACTGCCACATTTACAACAACCACGTGGAACAGGTCACCAAGCAGCTGGCACGCGAGCCGTACCCGTATCCGCAGTTGAAGATCCTGCGTAAGCCGGAGTCCATCTTCGACTACGAATTCGAGGACTTCGAGCTGGTCAATTATCAGCACCACCCCGGGATCAAGGCGCCGGTGGCCGTATGAGTGCACCAGACTCCAGTTCTCGCCCCGCTTGGAACCAGGATGGGCCCACCGTGGGAGCCATTTGGGCCCAGAGCCCCCAGGGTGTGATCGGCAAGGACGGCACCATTCCCTGGCACGTGCCCGAGGACCTGCGGTTCTTCTCCATCACGACCACGGGAAACCCCGTCATCATGGGACGGCGCACGTGGGAGTCCTTCCCACCGAAATTCCGCCCGCTCCCGGCCAGGCCGAACATCGTGGTGACCAGCCGCCCGGAAACCGTGGCGAGCGACCAGGAGAACGTGTGGACGGCGGCGTCGTACGCGGAAGCCCTGGACCTGGCCCGATCGTTACTCGCCGAACCGGACGGTGACATCTGGGCCATTGGCGGGACCCGTATCTGGGCCGATGCCCTCGCACACGAGACTCTGCCGCTCACTCGAGCGTTCGTGACCACCGTGGATCTGGCCGTGGACGGGGACACCGTGGCGCCGCGGCTGGATGATTCGTGGCAGCGTCGCGAGCTGGCCGACTGGGCCGAGTCCAGCAAGGGTCCTCGTTTTCGCGTGGACGAATACACACGGTCGTGAGTCTTCGCGCGACTCGATGCGCGGCGGCCCAAGTACATGCGATAGCGTGATCTTGACCACATCAACCTTGGAGGATTGAGTTGCCGTGACCACTGGCCCCACACCGAGCATCCACGAGAGCCCCACGCTCGACCTGCGCGCCAACCCCGACCTCGGTCGTTATGAGCTGTGGGACGACCAGCAGTTCATCGGCTTCCTGGGTGTTGAGATCCTTGAGGACGAAACTGTGGACGTGCAGCACACCATTGTGGCTGAGGCGTTCGGACGCCAGGGCTACGCGCGCACCCTGGTGACTTTCGTCTTCGACCAGTTCCGCGAGCAGGGTGTGAAGATCCGCCCCACCTGCACTTACGTGCTCGACTACCTGCAGCGGTTCCCCCAATACCAGGACCTGGTGGCCGATACGCCGGACCCGCGCAACCAGGAGTAACCGTGATTCGCGCCCTATTTGTCGGTCGATAGACTGGGCGGCATGACTTCACAACTTTCAGCCGTAGGCTTCATCGGCTGGCGCGGCATGGTCGGTTCCGTTCTGATGGACCGTCTGCGCGCCGAGAACGATTTCGCAAGCCTCGATCCCGTGTTCTTCTCCACCTCCAACGCCGGGGGTACCGCACCCACCATTGACGGTCTGGGTGACACCGGAACGCTGAAGGACGCCTACGACATTGAGGCGCTGTCCGCACTGCCCATCTTGGTGACCGCGCAGGGCGGCGACTACACCAAGGCCGTTCACTCCAAGTTGCGTGACGCCGGCTGGGACGGCATCTGGATCGACGCCGCGTCCACCCTGCGCATGAACGAGTCCTCCATCATCCCGCTGGACCCGGTCAACCGCGACGTGATCGACGCCGGCCTGGCACGCGGTGTCAAGAACTTCACCGGCGGCAACTGCACCGTCTCGTGCATGCTCATGGGCCTGGGCGGGCTGTTCAACAACAACCTGGTGGAGTGGACCACGTCCATGACCTACCAGGCAGCATCCGGCGGCGGCGCCCGCCACATGCGCGAGGTCATTCAGCAGTTCGGCGACATCCACAATTCGGTGTCGGATCAGCTCGTCGACCCCGCCTCCGCCATCCTCGAGATCGATCGCGCGGTGCTCGCCAAGCAGCGTTCCGGCGAATTGGACGCCTCGCAGTTCGGTGTTCCGCTGTCCGGTTCGTTGATCCCCTGGATCGACGCCGATCTGGGCAACGGCCAGTCCCGCGAGGAGTGGAAGGCCGAGGCCGAAACCAATAAGATCCTGGGCCGCTCCGGCGAGGACCTCATCCCCGTTGACGGTCTGTGCGTGCGCATCGCCGCGATGCGCAGCCACTCCCAGGCGCTTACCATCAAGCTGCGCGAAGACATCCCGGTCGCGGAGATCGAGCGGATCATCGACGCCGAGAACCAGTGGGCCAAGGTCATCCCGAACACCAAGGAAGCCAGCATGGAGGAATTGACCCCCGTGGCAGCCTCCGGTTCGTTGGACATCCCCGTGGGCCGTATTCGCAAGCTCTCCATGGGGCCGGAGTACATCTCCGCCTTCACCGTGGGAGATCAGCTGCTGTGGGGTGCCGCAGAGCCCCTGCGCCGCATGCTCAAGATCGTGACCGGAACCCTGTAGTTCCCGTTGAGTTCTCGTTCGAATCCGGGGCCGTGGCACGTAAGTGTCGCGGCCCTTGGACTAGGTGATGAGGTTTGTCGCGGGCGCGACGAAGACGCCATTCAGACACGATGTTGGACCACCAGCGCCAGGCATTGAGGGCAAGGCGCTTGACGCGTTGGTTGAGACGATGGGCCCACGCGAACTCGGTGCTCCACAGCCCGATACCCAGGAAAATAGCGAGCCATCCCGGCCCCGGCGTCACCAACATGATGATGCCCAGGAGCACGAACACCCCGCCCAGGACAGTAACCACGCCCTTGTGAAGGACGCGGAGTGCGGGGTGGCGGTTGGAGAACGCCCGGACACGAAGGACGGCCCGGTGGATGCGCCCGCCTTCTTCGCCGCGACGGATCTCCTCGTGAAGTTCGGAGCTCATCGTGTCGCTAGCACCTATAGATTCAGCCCCACCAGGACCGGCTCGGGAACCAGACGCACGCCGTACACGCGCTCCACGCCGTCGCGCACGGTGCGAGCCAGTGCTGCAAGATCCTCGGATGATGCTCCGCCGCGATTGGTCATCGCCAGTGTGTGCTTGGTCGAGAGCGCGGCACGGCCGTTCGCCACGGATTCACCGTCCAGGTCGAGTTGCTGATTGCGGGAACCGGGCAATCCGAACCCCTTCGCGAACCCGGAATGATCGATGAGCCATGCTGCGGAGAGCTTGGTGGACCCGGGGATTTCTTGCCCCGAGGCATCGAGCACGGGATAGCGCGGGGCATCGTCCGGGATGCTCTCCAATCGGGCGGGATCATCCACGATGGGGTTGGTGAAGAACGAACCGGTGCTGTAGGTGTCCCGGTCCTCCGGGTTGAGCACCATGCCCTTGGACGCGCGCAACCGCAGTACGGTGTCACGCACAGTGTCCAGAGGGGCGCACTCACCGATCTCAACTCCCAGCGCGGCAGCCAGCTGTCCGTAACGCACCGGCAGCCCCACGTCCTGCGGGAGCAAGCGGAATGCCACGGAGAGCACCACGTAGCGCGGTGAGCCATGTTCCATGCTGCGTTTGAGGACGGAATCCCGGTAGGAGAACTCCAGCTCAGCGATGGTGAAGGTTCGATGCTCACCGGACTGCCGGTCCCACGTGCGCACGCTCTCGATGGTCTGTGAGACCTCGGTGCCGTACGCGCCCACGTTCTGCACCGGAGTGGCCCCGGTGGTGCCAGGAATGCCCGAAAGGGTTTCCAAGCCGGCCAGCCCCTGTTCCACGCTCCACAGCACTGTGTGATCCCACGAGTGCCCGGCCTGAACCTCCACCAGCGTTCCCTGGGCTGCGTTCTCGTCAATCACGGCAATGCCCTGGGTGGCAACGTGCACCACCGTTCCCTCGAAGCGGCTGTCCGAGGCCAAGATGTTGGAACCGCCACCCACGACCAGGACCGGCTCCCCTGCCCGATCAGCTTGGGCCACCGCCTCGACCAGTTGATCTTCGGTTTCCGCCTTGACGTAACGGGTCGCGGGGCCTCCCACCGCAGTGGTGGTCAGATCGGCCAATCGGGGTGCGTTCATGATGGTTAACTCTAGTGCTAGAACTTCACAACAACCTGGGCTTTGACCAAGACCTTGAGCGCTTTGACCTCCGAAGGATCCGCGCCCTCCTCGGCCAGATCTGGCGCGGTCACGGTGAGGTCCACGCGCACAGTGCGGGCCTCTTCGTCCACCACGCCGATCGCACCACTCACGGACAGTTCCGTGCTCGGCTCCACCTCACCGTCAAACCGGTTGGGCACGACCACGGGCTTGGTGAAACGCGTTTGATAGTCGACGACGGCGCCCGCGTCACCGGCCCACTCGGTCACCAGCCCCACGGCCGCACCCATGGTGAACATGCCGTGAGCGATCACGTTGGGAAGCCCCACGTTCTGGGCGAAATCCTGGTTCCAGTGGATCGGGTTGAAGTCCCCGGAGGCACCGGCGTACTTCACGAGGTCCGCGCGGGACACCGGCACGGTGCGCTCACCGATGGACTGACCTTTTTCGAGCTGGTCGAATGCGATGTTCATTACTGATCCTCCCCGCGTACCAACAGCGACGACGTGGTGGTTGCTACCTGCTCTCCCCCGAGCGTGGTGATTTCCACGCGAGAGGTGATCATGGCCCCGGAGCCCAGCGGACGGACCTGGTCCACTGTGACGGCTGCGAGGAGTTCATCTCCGGCCACGATGGGGCGATGGTGAGTGAAGCGCTGCTCGGTGTGGACCACGCGCGAGAAGTCGATACCCGCGCTCGGATCCTGGATCAGAGCGGCGTCGGCACGTTGGGACACGATGATCGCGAAGGTGGGCGGGGCCACGAGGTCGTCGTAGCCAGCGGCCTGGGCAGCCTCAACGTCGAAGTGGACGCTGTCCGTGGCCTTGACCGCAGACGCGAACTCACGAATCTTCTCTCGGGACACCTGGTAGACGGGTGCGGCCGGATATGTCCGGCCCACCACCTCTTCTGAAATGGCCATGGCTCTCCTCGGTCGGTCGGAAGAATTTCCCTCAGCCTACTGGGAGGATCGTCACGGCATAGAAAAAGACGCCGTTCCGTGTGGAACGACGCCTTGGAAGTAGCGGTGGACGGGCTCGATCCGTCGACCTCACGATTATGAGTCGTGCGCTCTAACCAGCTGAGCTACACCGCCATTTCATGAACGAACCTGCGGCTCGTTTGCACAAGCCGCAGGCCCTCAACATGAGAGCCCCGACCGGGAATCGATCCCGGGACCTCCATCTTACCAAGATGGCGCTCTACCACTGAGCTATCGGGGCAACGCGGAAAACTCTAACAGCATTTTGGCGAGTTGCAAAAACGAGGTGAACTCACCGAATCCGCAGAGTATCCGCGGGATGTTGACCGCCCTGAACCGGGCGGTCAACAGGGGTTATCAGCGGTCGCGAAAGCCGCCGTTGCCCTTGGGGAAGCCCTTCTTGCGCGGGCGGTCCTGGTACGAGGAGCCACCGCCGCGGGAGCGGTCGCCGCCGCGGAAGCCGCCACGGTCCCCACCACGGTCGCCACCGCGATCCGAACGGCCACCGCGGTCGAAACGACCACCGCGGTCACCGTCACGGTCGCGGAACCGGCCACCCTCACGGGAACCGCCGCGAGATCCGCCGCCACCGCCGGGTCCGCGATCCTCCTGGATGCGGATCGGGGAGCCGTTGATGCGGGTATTGGACAGCTTGTCCATGGTGCCCGCGGGCAAGTTCTCGGACAGACCCACCAACGTGAAGTTGGGGTGGATATCGATCGCGCCGATCTGCGAACCGTTCAAACCGCCCTCATGGGTCAGTGCGCCCACGATGGCACCGGGGGCCACGCGATCACGGTGACCAACAGCCAGCTTGTAGGTGCGCATACCGGCCTCGGGACCGCCGCGACGCCCACCGCCGCTACGGGGCCCGTCAGAACCCTCGCGACGATCACGGTCACGCTTACGCTGTGGCAGTTCGGGAAGCTCTTCGGCCAGGAACGGGCGACCGGCCTGGGCGATCACGGCGAGCGCTGCGGCGATCTCCGCAGCGTCAACGTCGTGCTCGTTCTCGTACTGCTCCACGAGCTCACGGAAGAAGGAGAGATCCTCGGTCTCGATGGTCTCCGCGATCTGGTTCGCGAAGTTCTCCTTGCGGGTGCGGTTGACGTCCTCCACGGACGGCATACGCATCTGCTCCACCGGCTGACGCGTGGCCTTCTCGATGGCGCGCAGCAGGTACTTCTCCCGCGGGGTCATGAAGAGGATGGCCTCGCCCTTGCGGCCCGCGCGGCCGGTACGGCCGATGCGGTGCACGTAGGACTCGGTGTCGTGGGGAATGTCGTAGTTGACGACCAGGGAGATGCGCTCGACGTCCAGGCCGCGGGCCGCGACGTCGGTAGCGACCAGGATGTCCACCTTGCCGTCACGCAGCGAATCCACGGTGCGCTCACGCAGGTTCTGCGGGATGTCACCGTTGATCGCGGCGGCGGTGTAACCGCGGGCCTTGAGCTTGTCGGCGATTTCCTCCGTGGCGGCCTTGGTACGGACGAAGACGATCACGCCGTCGTAGTCCTCGACCTCGAGCACACGGGTCATGGCGTCGAGCTTGTGCGGGCCCATGACCTGCATGAAGCGCTGACGAGTATTGGTACCCGTGGTGGTCTTGGCCTTAACCGTGATTTCCTTGGGGTCGCGCAGGTACTGCTGAGCGATCCGGCGGATGGCCTTGGGCATGGTGGCGGAGAACAGGGCGACCTGCTTCTCGACCGGGGTCTGGCCGAGGATCTTCTCGACGTCCTCGGAGAAGCCCATACGGAGCATCTCGTCGGCCTCGTCCAACACCACGTACGCGATGTCATCGAGCTTGAGGGATCCCTTGCTCAGGTGATCGATCACGCGACCGGGGGTACCCACCACAACCTGAGCGCCGCGGCGCAGGCCGGCCAGCTGCGGGCCGTAGGATGAGCCGCCGTAAACGGGCAGCACGGTGAAATCGTCCAGGTGCGTTGCGTAGGAACCGAAGGCCTCGGCCACCTGGAGCGCGAGCTCACGGGTGGGGGCCAGCACCAGCACGCGGGTGGAGCGCTGCGGGCCGTGCAGGTCGGACAGTTCCGCCAGCTTGGACAACGCAGGAACCGCGAAAGCCGCGGTTTTACCGGTACCGGTCTGGGCCAGGCCCACCACGTCGCGACCGCTCAGCAATGCGGGAATGGTGGCTGCCTGAATGGGCGAAGGGTACTCGTATCCCACATCATCGAGGGCTGCGAGGATGCGGCCGTCTACACCGAGTTCGGCGAAAGTGGGGGTGTCGGGCTTGGATTCGGCGGGCTCGGGAGCGCTTTCAGCGACCTGGGGAGCCTCGGTAGTGGTGGGCGTTTCAAGCTCTGCAGCAGTTTCAGGGGTGGATTCAGTAGGCATGGGCGAACCTCGCTTCGGTGGGGTGGAAATGATTGACACCGGCGCGTGCGGTCCTACCGCGTGTGCCTCTGATCGACATGCCTGCTACGGCGAAACGATTTAATGAGGACATAAAAACCGGAATGATAACGCCCCAGTCTAGCGCACATCTCCGCGTTACGGAGACTCGCGTTCCACCAGAATGATGTTCGCCTCGTCACGTACCGTGACGTATCTCTCTTCGTACAGCTCCTCCGCGTATGCGGCGACATCCTGCGGCGGGTCTTCTCCCCACGTTCCGCCCTCTCGGTCGACCACCACGTACTCGGGGGCGGGATCCCCGGGATTACCGACCCAGTGCACGTCCGCTCGGGACACCAGCCCATTGATCAGTGTGAGGTCAGTGGCCACCGAGGCGCCTTCAGGAACCGCTTGGACAGTGGCGTGTTTGACGCCGGCCCTCGGATCTTCACGCCAGGCCTCACCCGTCACGAGTTGAGCGAGAGGCTGCTGGGTGGCGACCACCAAGGCAGCAACCAAGGCCGCCAAAGGCCCACTCTTGGCGAGCACATTGCGCAGACCAGTGCCTCCACCGGAGGCGCGAAGTCTCACCACGGCGTCGACCAGGGCGATGAAGATGATGGGCATGATCACCGCGTTGTAGTGCCAGCCCGAACCCCAGTAGCCATGATTGGGCGAGAGCATGCGCCAGGCCAACGTGGGCAGGGCGATCAGCACTAACGGCGAGCGCACCGCAATGATCGCCCCGGCCACAAGCGTCAACAGCCAGGTGCCAAGCTTTTGCTCCGGTACGAACAAGGAGATCACCGCTCCGGCCGGGTCGCGCAGGATTCCGGCGACGTCCAATTTGTCCGCGTAGGCGAAGGAATCGTTGGGGTTGAGCCCGGGAAGAACAACCCACACAGCGAGCAGGCTAAGCCCCACACCCCACAGCATCAGGAGAGCTCCCAGCACGGCCGGTTGCTGCGCCGTCCGGCTCAGCGCGGTGCTGAATTCTCCCGCCGACGACGCCGCTTGCGCCCCCGGCTCAGGGCCGGCCACCGGTTCATACACGCGATTCAGCAACCGCCGTGACACTCGCGCCGCGGGCCTGAATGCGTGCGCGAACATCACTGCACCGAGGGCCGCAACCGTCATCCCCAGGTCCTCTTTGATCAGGGCAACCGGAGCGCCCCACATGGCGGCCGCGAGCCAGCGCCGCTCCCTCAGGGCACACATGCTGAGGGCCAGAAGGGGCACGGCAAGCGAAATCTCGTGGAACTGCACCGCCACCGCACCCTGCAAACCGAAGCTGAGACCGTAGGCCACTCCGATCGCCGCCGCGGGCGCTGGGCTGAGCGCACGAGCGGCACACCAGGTGACGATGCCCACCGATATCCCCAACAGCACATCTTGGATGATCAGCAACGTCAGGGCGGAGGGAAACAGCCAGTAAACGGGTGCCAACACCGCTAGTAACGGGTGGAAGTGATCGCCGAGCAGATTGAATCCGTGCCCCTTGATGTTCACCACGGGCGGTTGGCCGGCAGAGTAGGACTGCAGCAGCTGGGTGAAGATCGCGTTGTCCCACGATGGCACGTCCCAGCGGTACCACTGAGTGAGCGAGAAGACGGTGTAGAGAAGTGTGAAGGCCACAGCGGTCACACAGGGCGCCCAGCGCAGAAAGTTCCTTTTTCCGCTCGCCCGAGCCCACAGTCCACCTCTGGTGACTGTGGCGCGCGCGGGCAAAGTGGACACGGATTTTCCTCACGTGAGTAGTGGTCGAGGGCAGGATATCCCAGCCCTCCCACACGCAGATGAACATGTAAACGAGAGGAAATTTTCGAGGCCCACAAGTCTGAGGCGGGCGTCGATCCACACGTGGGATAGGTCGCTTATGCGTGTCCTAGGCCCGTGGAATGATGACGAGCATGATCCTGCAAGTCCCCGCTGCTCCCGCGCAGCAGTCCACGGCGGAGCCCGTTCGGCTCCGATGGACCCCGAGCGGGCCCGTTCACCTGGGGCAGACCCTGGCAGTGCTCGGTCGCGGCACGAACGACCCCACACTGAGGGTCATCTCCCCCGAGTGCGTGTGGATCACAACCAGACATCGGGGCCTGGCCGTGTCCGCTCGATTCACCCGATCTCCGGGTGGAACCGCCGCAACGGCCTTGGAACGGGACATCGTGGTTGATGCGTGGGGTCCTGGCGCGCCCGAGTGGATCTCCCGCGCTCCGTACTGGTGCGGTGCCGCGGATGATTGGACCACGTTCGAGGAATCTTCCGCATATGCCCTGCTTCCCGAGCGATTGCGACAAGCACGGCGCCGTCACCCCGGGCTCCGTCTCCCGGCCACCGGGGCCGTGACCGATCGAGCGGTAATTGCCGTGATCGAGCAACGCGTCACTGCCATCGAGGCCATCCGCGCTTATCGTTACCTGGTCCGGCTGGCGGGTGAAACCGCGCCGGGGCCGGCACCCACCGGGATGTATGTGCCACCTTCCCCGGAACAATGGCGGAGAGTCCCCTCATGGCAGTGGCACCGAGCGAGCGTCGATCCGCACCGTTCCGCGACCATCATGAGAGTCATTCATCGTTCGAGCGCGGTGGAACGGTTGGGACTGATCCAGGACCCCGCGGTCGTGCGCGCAAAGCTGCAAACCTTCAACGGCATCGGTGTGTGGACCGCAGCGGAAATCACCCAGTGCACTCATGCGGACCCGGACGGCATCAGCGTGCGCGACTACCACCTGGCCGATTATGTGTGTTGGTTCTTCGACGGCGCTCCGGGGTCGGATCAACGCATGGAAGAGCTCCTGGAACCGTGGCGGGGGCACCGCCAGCGCGTGGTGCGTTTGATCAAGGCGAGCGGTCACCGCAAACCGTCATTCGGGCCGCGCTTGTCACCCGCGGATCACCGCTGGCATTAAGAGTTCTCGCGAGTTCCAGGACTGCAAGGGGCAACTGAGGATTGGTTAACCTAGCTAGCTAAATCCCATGGGCCGGAGCATGCTTGGAGTATGAGCGAACATGTCCTTGCCGAGCCCCACAACGACAAGTACGGAGAGAAACTCAATAAACTCCGTGCCGGAGTACTGGGCGCCAACGACGGCATCGTGTCGGTGGCAGCAACTGTGGTTGGCGTTGCCGGGGCAACCGCCAGTTCCTGGCCGATTCTCGTGGCCGGTTCCGCCGCAGTGATTGGCGGAGCGCTGTCCATGGCTCTGGGTGAATACGTATCCGTATCCAGCCAGAAAGACTCGCAAGAGGCGCTGATCGCCAAAGAGAAACGCGAACTTCAAGAAATGCCGGAGGCGGAGCTTCAAGAGCTGACTGACATCTATCGCTCGCGCGGGCTCTCCCCCGAGACCGCGAGGCAAGTGGCTGTCGAACTCACCGAGCGAAACGCACTTCTCGCGCACCTCGACGCCGAATTGGGCATCGACCCGGAGGACATCCCGAGCCCATGGGCCGCCGCGTGGGCCTCCGCACTGGCTTTCCTACTCGGTTCGATCCTGCCCATGCTGGCCATCTTGTTACCCCCGCCGGAATGGCGAATCCCCGTCACATTCGTGGCCGTGCTTGCGGCCCTAGCAATCACGGGCACTTTAGGCGCCAGGCTAGGTGGCACCCCGCACGTGGGCCGCGCCGGCGCCCGGGTGGTCATTGGCGGTACACTCGCCCTTGGCGCCACGTTCCTCATCGGTTCATTGCTCGGTGTGACGGCTGTCTGAGCAGGTTTGGGACTGCAGGGTTTCCCGTGCGGACGAAACGTGGCCTGACGGTCACCCGCTTAAATGCCTCAGGGGCGTTCTCCATGTGGAGAACGCCCCTGAGCTGTTAAGTCTTGAACTGGGTCAGTTGGCCTGCTCGCCTTCGGCGGCCTGCTTCTCGACCTCGGCACGAACCTCTTCCATGTCCAAGCCCTTGACTGCGTCAATGACCTGGTCCAGAGCGTTCTCCGGCATAGCACCGGGCTGAGAAAACACCAGAATGCCCTCACGGAAAGCCATGAGAGTGGGAATGGAAGAAATCTGCGCAGCGGCAGCCAATCCCTGCTGATCCTCAGTGTCCACCTTGCCGAACACGATGTCGGAGTGCTTCTCGGATGCGGCCTCGTAGGTCGGAGCAAACTGCTTGCAGGGGCCGCACCAGTCCGCCCACCAGTCCAGCAGGACAATGTCATTGTCGGAAATGGTCTGGCCCAGAGTGTCTTGGGTGATGTCTACAGTAGCCATGGATCCAGCCTAAAGTGCCGGGAGTTTCAACCCCAGAGCGTTCACTGCTGGCACAAGACTCCACGCGTTGGCCGCGAACATGAAAAATCCCGGACCATCCGGTCCGGGATTTTTTTCGTGGCAGATGAGGGATTCGAACCCCCGTAGGCATAGCCAGCTGATTTACAGTCAGCCCCCTTTGGCCGCTCGGGTAATCTGCCGCGGCATCACTCACCTGGATGAGCAATGAGGTGCCCCCGCGAGCGGGAGCACCTCAACATTACACAGGGATGTCCTCGTCACCAAAATCGGGCCTGTCAGTCCATGTGCCGAACGAGCTTGGCAACAAATGCATCAGCCTGTTCTCGAGTCACATCACCCACGGCGACGGCGCGGTCCAGATCCTGCCGGATACCGTCCAAGCGACGTTGAACCGCCACGCCCTGACCGGTCATCGACCCGGGCTGGATCGCGGGCGGCGTCATGAGCGCGCGCGGTGGCTGAGCTTGAGCGGCTCCGGAGCCACCAACGATCAAGCCTGCGGCAAGCGCAGTTCCTGCCAGGGCACTACTGCCCCGGCGGAGTACAGACTTGGAGGCTTTGACGCCGGGCACTCGGATACGCGACTGCTTTTTCATGGGTAGAACGCGTCCTGACAAGGAAGAATGATGGGAAGAAGCAGAACGGCTGCTGTCGATCTGAGTCATGCACTCATCCTCGCCCGCGGTCCTGAGATCCGCCTGTGCTCCCGATGACAAGTTGATAACAACCTCGACGGGCGCCGACCACTAGGCTGGTCGTCAAGAGTTACCAGCACGCCTCCAAAACGCAGTGAAAGGAACATCGTGGCTTCAGAATCTTCGTTCGACGTGGTCAGCAAGGTAGACAAGCAGGAGGTCTCCAACGCGCTCAACCAGGCCCAGAAGGAGGTGTCCCAGCGCTACGATTTCCGCGGCGTGGGGGCCGAGATCGATTTCTCCGGTGAAAAGATCTTGATCAAGGCCAACTCCGAAGAACGCGCTCAAGCCGTTCTGGATGTCTTCCAGTCAAAGCTGGTCAAGCGCGGTATCTCCTTGAAGTCCTTGGATGACGGCGAACCCTATGCGTCCGGCAAGGAATACCGCATCGAGTCCACCATCAAGGAGGGCATCGCCCAGGACCAGGCGAAAAAGATCACCAAGCTCATCCGCGACGAAGGCCCCAAGGGTGTGAAGGCCACCATCCAGGGTGATGAGCTGCGCGTCTCATCCAAGTCCCGCGACGATCTGCAGGATGTCATTGCCCTACTCAAGGGCTCAGAGCTGGAGGTTGATCTTCAGTTCGTCAACTACCGCTGACATCACGCAGCAGAGAGGCCGTGACCCACGAATGGGTCACGGCCTCTCCATGTGCAACGTACTGCTGGCTTACTAAGGCGTCAGTTACGGGGTCCGTAGAAACCGCCGCTACGCGCCATGTTCTCCAAGCGAGCCACACGGTCATCGGTTGAGGGGTGCGTACGGAACATGCTCTTGAGCCCGCCACCGCGGAACGGGTTGGCGATCATCAGGTGCGACGTATTGACCACCTTCTGATCGTTGGGGTTCATGGGTCGGTGCGAGGCGCCACCCTCGATCTTCCGCAGTGCGGACGCCAGCGCCAACGGGTCACCGGTGAGCTGAGCGCCGTCCTGGTCAGCGTCGTATTCCCTGGTTCGGGAGATGGCCATCTGAATGACCATGGCTGCCACCGGTGCCAAGAACGCCATGAGCAGGGCCACCAACGGGTTTCCGTTACGGTCCCCACCGCGACCACCGAAAATGGCCGCGAACTGTAGGAACTGGGCAGCTGAAGTGATGAGCCCGGCAACAGCTGCAGCAACGGAGGACGTCAAGATGTCCCGGTTGTACACGTGCATCAGCTCGTGGCCCAGCACCCCTCGGAGCTCTCGCTCATCAAGGATCTGCAGGATGCCCTCGGTACAGCACACTGCCGCGTTCTCGGGGTTACGCCCGGTGGCGAAGGCATTGGGGCTCATGGTCGGCGCGATGTACAGACGCGGCATGGGCTGCCCCGCACGCTGCGAGAGTTCATGCACGATCCGGTACATGGTGGGAGCCTGCTGTGGCGTCACCTGAATGGCTCGCATGGAACGGATGGCCAGTTTGTCGGAGTTCCAGTAGCTGTACGCCGTGCCGATCAGGCCGATTACCGCGAAAATCACGATGAACACGGAGCTGCGCGTAGCACCAGCAATCACGGCACCAATCGCCAGCAGTACCGCCCACATGCCACCCAAGAGCAGCACGGTTTTCAGCCCGTTGTAATGCTTGTGCATTCCACCTTCTCCTCCGCGCCGCGCCACCACACGACTTCTGTGGGATCTAGGGGCGTATGACGATCTGAATAAAAATTATCCAATCGGACAACACCCATCCCTCCGGAAGTGTTCCCCACCAACCTGTAACCGGCTGGGAATCGTCCATGAGGTCATTCGCGCGCTCGCCAATTTCCTCGCCCGGCACCGGCACCGGTTGGGGTGGTTCCGCGTCGGGATCCACCGCGGGTCCAGTGGGTTCCGTACCCGGCCCAGCCAGGGGCGGATTATTGGGAGACGACGGCGCTCCCGGCGTCACCGGTGTTCCCCTACCCGGGGTAGTGGGCTGGTTCCCAGGATTGGTGTTCCCCGTTTCGTCAGGATTCGTATTCCCGGTGCCCCCAGGATTGGTGTTGCCCGTGCCACCAGGATCAGTGTTTCCGGTGCCTTCAGGGTCATTGTTGCCATTGCCCGGGTCTCTGGGGTTTTCCGGGTCGTCATTGTCGTTGTCGTCCCTGCCTGGGCTGCCAGGATCATCAGCACCGGGATTATCGGCACCGGGCTCTCCGGGTTCGGGGCCCTCCGAATCCGATTCCCCGTTACCCGGCTCTTCGGAAGCAGGGTTCCCGGGGGTGGGTGTCGAGGACGGCCCAGAGGGTTCAACCGCTCCGGGCGCCTCCGGGAACTCACCATCTGCCCCGTCAACATCGAGGCCGGTTCCCGGTCCGTTGCGGGGACCGGAGTCCTCAGGAGCCGGAGGCTCTACGGGCAGAATGGGTCCGGGCAATGTGGGTGTCAAAGGGATATTGAGCTGGGGCACGTCAGGGGCCCCGCGTGATGCTGGCGCATCGGTTCTACCGGGATTGTCCGCCGGTAAGTTCCGGTCGGACAGGTACGGCAGGAGCGCTCCGTTACCCGACAACGCATCACGAGGTTCGGAGCCGTTGACGTTCTGACCATCAGTGCTCGGCGACACCTGCCCCAGTAGAGCGCCAGTCCCGCCTGAAGTACCATCCGCAGGGTTCCCGCCCGCGGAATAACCCGATGAATTCTCGCCACTCGCGTCTGTGTCGCCGGCCGCAGCATTTGCCCGGTCAGGCTTGAAATCGGCAGCAGAATCACCACCGGCACCCAACCGGTCACCGATGTCTCCCAAAGGCTCAGAACCGGCTGGGTCTTCAGTGGCCGGCTGCGCCTGCCGGGTGTTCTCTACTTCGGAAGAATCCTGCTGGATCGCCGCGATGATTCCCGCGGTGCCCGCCCCAGCCACGGCCACGCCGGCCGCGGCCAGGATGACTTTGGTGGCCGAACCGGCCAGAACCCCGCCTGCGGCAGACGAAACGGCCGTCGTTGAGGCCGCTGACGTCGCAGTACCCGCGGATGTTGCCGACGCCGCTGACGTGGCAGCACCTGTAGTACCTGAGGAGGCCGTCGATGCCACCGGCGTCGCGGGGCCCACAGACGCCGCTCCAGCCGAAGCAGGAGCTGAGGTGACTTCTGCGCCGGCACCGAGCGGCGTCGTCGTCCCGGACACCAAACCAGAGACGCCGGCGGCCCCGCCAGCACCGACCGTGCCGAGGGCGGCGAGCAAACGCTCGGAAGCGTCGCCCCAGAGCGGCAGGCCCGCCAGAATGGGCAGGATCCAACCGCGCAGACCCACGCCCAGGTCCTGGAGCTGGAGGTATTCCGCCGTGCATCGCTCGCAGGAATCGAGGTGGTCCTGCATGAGCTTCATCTTGGACGGGGTGAGCGTGCCACGGACGAACGCACCCAGCTGCGCGGAGTACTCACCGCACTCCTCGAGCGCCTGCGCGGAGACATGCTGTTGCATGTACGCGGTACGCAGGCCATTTCGCGCACGCTTGCCCAGTGCCGAAACGGCGTTGGGCTGAATCCCCACGACAGAGGCGACCTCTCGGGGACGGTACCCCTCGATCTCGAGGTACCAGAGCACTTCCTGCCATCGCTCGGGCAGTGACGCGAAGGCCCTGGCGACGACGGCGGCGTCGACCTGACGGACCACGGTGTCGTCGAAAAGTTGGATCCGGTCCAGCTTGCCCTGTTCCTGGGGCTCCTGCGGCTGGGTGCGGTTGAGATCGTTGGCGCGGTCAGCAGCCAAGCGGGACACGGCGGTGACCAGGTAGGCGCGCAAGAATTGTCGCGGACCGCCACCGGTCTTCAGAAGCGCGAGAACGCGGGTGAAAGCTTCCGAGGTGATGTCCTCGGCCTCCGCGTGATTGTTGCTGTGTAAGCGTGCAACCGCAAGAACCGCGCCGCGGTGACGTGTGTAGAGCTCGCCGAACGCCTCATTGTCACCGTTTCGGACAGCCTCGATCAGCGACTCATCATTGGCCGCTGGTTTCGGGTTCTGCTGACCGCCCCACGGGGCGGGACGTTGAAAGTCTTCCATGGCGCCTTAAGGGTGCTGACGGGTCCATCTATTGTGTCAGCACAGCGCCGGTACATGACTCGAGATACCGACTGTGACGAAATCGGTACCCAATGTTTATAGAGGTGGGCCGGGGGTGCGGTGTCTCCCCTGGTCCGCACCCCCGTCTCCTATGTCACCCGTCTCTCCCCCATCCCGAGCAGCCCGCTCGGAAATTGGTCGCTCTAGCCCACCGCTGTGCAGGGCCCTCCCCGGTCCATCTGCTCCAACTGCCGCGGTACGTCGACCCCCGAGCGAAAGGGTCGTCCGGAATCGTTCGCAGCCCGCGCCCGATTCATTATGTAGACAGCGCAGCACCCAAAACGTGACGCGAGAACCGGAAAGATTTTTAAAACTCTTCACCCGAGGTGCACCACATCGCTCTATTGTGAGTGACTCAAAATAACGTTATCGTGGGGTTCATGGAGACCACGCAGACAGGCGCAAGCCACCCCTCACAGCAGGAGTGGGCCCAGCAGCTGCGTTTGAACGGACGCAGGGTCACCAAACAACGCCTCGCGGTACTTGATGCTGTGGAGGCCATGCCCCACGCCACTGCGGATGACACGGTTCGACAGGTCCGTCAGGTCCTACCGAAAATCTCGGTGCAGTCCGTCTATGTGGTCCTCGCCGACCTCACGACCATTGGCATGGTGTCCAAGTTCGAACCGCCCGGCTCGCCGGCACGGTACGAAACCCGCACCGGCGACAATCACCACCACGCGTATTGCATCAACTGCGGCATGATCGAGGATGTTGCCTGCGCAGTGGGAGACACCCCGTGCCTCACACCTTCAGAGGACCACGGCATGAAACTGCTGTCCGCCGAGGTGGTGTATCGGGGGATCTGCCCGCAATGTCAGGAAGACATGACGAACGGAACCACCGCGAAGTAAATGACCGCACGTCCGTCGGATCTCATCCATCACCCAGGAGGAACTGTGTCTGACAACACTCCCCACGAACACGGCCTTCGCAAGACCGGCTCTGCAACTACTGACCAGTTGGGTAAGAAAGTAGCTTCTGACGAGCACTCTCTGTCCGTCGGCGCTGACGGGCCCATCGTTCTCCATGACTCCTATGTGGTCGAGAAGCTGGCTGCGTTCGACCGCGAGCGCGTTCCGGAGCGAGTGGTGCATGCCAAGGGCTCCGGGGCTTTTGGTGAACTCGTAATCACCGAGGACGTCTCCCAATACACCAAGGCCGCCGTGTTCCAGCCGGGCACCAAGACGCCCATGCTGGCTCGTTTCTCGCAGGTGGCCGGCGAGCAGGGCTCTCCTGACACCTGGCGCGATCCTCGTGGATTCTCGCTGAAGTTCTACACGACCGAAGGCAACTTCGACATCGTGGGTAACAACACCCCTGTCTTCTTCGTTCGTGACGGCATCAAGTTCCCGGACTTCATCCACTCCCAGAAGCGGCTCCCCGGCTCGGCACTACGTGACAACACCATGCAGTGGGACTTCTGGACCCAGTCCCCCGAGTCCGCACACCAGGTGACCTACCTGATGGGCCCGCGAGGCATCCCCAAGTCCTACCGTCACATGAACGGCTACGGCTCCCACACCTTCCAGTGGGTCAACGAGGCCGGCGAGCGTTTCTGGGTCAAGTACCACTTCGTCTCGGACCAAGGCGTCGAATGCTTGACCGGTGATGAGGCCGAGAAAATCGCTGGCGCGGACGCAGACGCCCACCGCCGCGATCTCTACGAAGCCATCGAGAACGGTGACTTCCCTTCGTGGAGCGTGTACGTGCAGATCATGCCGTACGAGGATGCCAAGAACTACCGCTTCAACCCGTTCGACGTCACCAAGACGGTCTCCAAGAAGGACTACCCCCGTATCAAGGTGGGCAAGTTCACCCTGAACCAGAACCCGCTGAACTACTTCGCTCAGATCGAGCAGGCTGCGTTCTCCCCGGGTAATACCGTTCCGGGTGTGGAGATTTCTCCGGACAAAATGCTGATGACCCGTGTGTTCTCCTACCCGGACACCCACCGTCACCGCATTGGCCCGAACTTCGCGGACCTGCCCGTGAACTTTCCGTACCGTGCCGAGCAGAACTCTTACTCGCAAGACGGCCCCATGCGCTACTCGTTCAAGCACCCCAACCAGCCGGTCTACGCACCCAATTCCACGGGTGGCCCGGTGGCTGGCGGCAAGGACGCCGCTGACGAGTTGCGATGGGAATCCGACGGCGACATGCTGCGCGCCGCAGCCACCTTGCACTCCGAGGACGATGATTTCGGCCAGGCGGGCACGCTCTACCGCGAGGTCTTCGGCGACGAGGAAAAGACCATGACGGTCGAGAACATTGCCGGTCACGTGGGTGATGTGGCTGACGAGGCCATCCAGGAACGTGCTTTCCAGTACTGGGAGAACGTTGACTCGGATCTCGGCAAGCGCGTGCGAGAGGCCGTTGCTCGCGACGCAGGGAACGACGCGTACGGCATCTGATCGGCCGCGCACAGGCGATGATCGGTAGCTGATCGGTCGGAGAACGACTGTCAGTTGCTATGCGGAAGGTCCTGTCCCCGCTCCACGCGGGGGCAGGACCTTTTTCTGTTCGGCGCCGTTTCTTCGCCTCGGCCCAGAATGGCGCAGTTTCACGAACGACGACGCCGCGTCATCCGGCCGCGTTCGACAGTTCCCGCCCCTTCCGATCCTCCGCCGCGAGACGCTCGTTGAGTTTCTCCCCTTCCACATCCACGTTGGGCAGGATCCGATCCAACCAGCGAGGCAGCCACCATGCGTGTTTGCCCAACAGCTGCATGGTGGCCGGGATGAAGGTGGTGCGGATGAGGAACGCATCCATGGCCACTCCGAAGGCCAGGGCAAAGCCGATGGGTCGAACCACGGACACGTGCGCGAAGATGAAGCCGGCGAACACGGACACCATGATCACTCCGCACGCGGTCACCACGGTACCGCCCTGTCGATAACCCACCCGCACGGCGTCGTGCGCTTCGAACCCCCGCATATACGCCTCGCGCATGCCGGAGACGATAAAGATCTGGTAGTCCACGGACAGCCCGAACAGCACACCCACCAGCAGGATGGGCAGGAACGCCAGGATGGGCCCGGGCTCGTGCACACCGAAGAAATCCGCTCCCCAGCCCATTTGGTAGACCATGACCACGGCGCCGAAACTTGCCACGGTCGAGAAGATGAACCCGAGTGTCGCCATGACGGGCACCCAGATGGAGCGGAACACCAACAGCATGATGACCAGGCACAACACCAGCACAATGGCCATGTAGACCGGTAGTGCGGCGTTGAGCGTGTCCGAGATGTCGATATTGGCCACGGTCTGGCCGGTGAATCCGACGTCCGTACCGGTTGCGTCCTGAATCGCTTCGCGCTGGTCCCGCAGCTCCGTGACGAGTTCTTCGGTGCGCGCATCCGCGGGCCCGGTTTCCGGCGTCACTGTCACCAGAGCGGTTCGGAAGTCATCGCTGATGGTCGCCGGCACGGCCGTCACCACGCCTTCCATGCCCGCAATGTACTCGGAGACATCAAGAGCGGCGGCGTCAGCCTGTTCGCGGGACCGATTCTCTTCCGGCAGGGACACCATGGTCACGATAGGTGCGTTGGCGCCTTCCCCGAAGTTCTCCGACACCGCGTGGTAAGCGGTATTCGCCGTGGACCCGGGAGGTTCTGCGGCGCCGTCGGGAAGGCCCAGGCGCAGTTGCATTGCGGGCAACGCCAGTGCCAGGAGGACGAGCACTGCTACCGCAATCATGGCGATCGGATGCCTGGTGACGAACGCGCCCCATCCCTTATTGGCCCGTGACAACGCCATCGCACCGGGTTCGGTTCCTGCGGTCTCAGCGCTGCGGCGCACCTCGGCTTCGATGCGCTCGGCCTGCTCGTGGGCGCTCGATCGAGCAGATCGCGCCTCCGCCGACGCCGCCGGGCTCGCGCCCTGAGGCGGTGCGGCTTTTTCACCGTGTTCGGTAAAACCGCGCTCGCGCCATGTCTTGGCGGGCACCGCGCGAGGCCCCACCAGTGACAGCAACGCCGGGGTGACAGTCACCGAGGCCAGGATGACCAGCATGACGGTGCCCGCTCCTGCCAGGCCCATGGTTCCCAGGAACGGGATGCCCACGGTGGCCAGGGCGGCCAGAGCAATGACGTTGGTCAGGCCGGCGAAGAGTACAGAAGTGCCCGCTGTGCCGGTAGCCCGCGCAATGGATTCGCGCAGCGGGATCCCGTCCAGCAAGTTGGTGCGATGGCGGTGGGTGATGAGCAACGCGTAATCGATGCCCAGGCCCATGCCGAGCATCAGTGCGAGCACCGGGTCGGTCGCGGTCATGTCCACGACCGAGGACAAGGCATAAACGAGGGCCACTCCCGTGCCGCAACCGATCACGGCGCTGGCCACGGGTAGACCCGCCATGACAATGGTCCCCAGCACGATGAACAGCACGAGGGCGGCCACGACGATACCGATAATTTCGGTGGACCCTACGAGCCCGGAGACGTCCTGGGTGATTTCCACGGAGTAGTCGGCCATCACGCCGGCGGGCAGACCGCCACTGATCGCGGACGTGACCTGCTCGCGTTCATCTCCGCTCATGGACGTGGGGTTCTTGGCGAAGTCCACAATGCCTCGAGCCACTGACCCGTCCTGGGTGACGAATCGCTGTTCCTCCGTGAGCGCGGTCCGGCGCTGGGCCGCGGTGAGTTCTTCCGAGCGGGAGTCCAGCTCTTGCCGGGACTCCCGGAGCTGGGTCTCGCCTTCCTGGAGCTGCCGCTGGCCGGCTTCGAGTTGGTCGATCTGATCGGCCAACTCGGGGTTGAGCTGAGCGGCCTCTTCTCGGTCACGGTTGCCCGGGAGCTGTCCCAGGGAACGATCCAGCTCCTGCGAGGCGCGATCGAGCTCGTCGCGCTGTTGTGCTAGCTCGCGTTCGCCACGTTCGAGTTCCTCACGGCCGGATTCCAGCTGCTGTTGGCCGTCAGAGACACCACGGGCGGCACCGTCCAGTTGCTCCTGTGTCTCGAACGGGTCCGTGACCGATGAAATGACCGGGACGTCCTCGGCCGCGCCGTTCAGAGCCGCGGTGATCTCGCTCCGTTGTTTCTCGGTGAATGCCTGACCGTCCGCGCTGCGGAACGCCACGGTGCCCGAACCGAAGGTGGCCTCGGGCATACGCTCATTCATCTCGTCGAGCACCCGTTGGTACGGTGCGTCCGGCACCGAGTACTGGCTGCTCGTTCCCTTGGCGAAAACGAGTGCCGCTGCACCGGCGAGCGCGAGAATCATGAGCCACACGATCATGATGGCCGGAGCCTTCCGGGCGCACCACGCGCCCACCCGGTACAGCAGCGTGGCCATTAGCGCTGTTCGTCTTGCTGCTGGTTCTCCTGCTGCGCGACCAGTTCGAGGAGCTCCCGCAACTGCTCGGTCGGAATGGTGGCCACCGGGGGTAAGGCATTGACGCACATGCCGGCGGCGCCCGAATCCACCACAAACTTCAGAACCTCACGCGAGGGCGCGGCCCGGACCTGCAGGCTGGTGTCCAGGGCGGCGATCTCCGCGGCGGAGGTGAACACCATGATGGTGTCCGGGGCCGCGTTCGGGTCCTGGGGCTGCACCATCACGGGCATGGACTTACCGTCCTGGTCCCGGGTACCGAACAGCAACTGACCGTTGGGGTTGAGGACCGCCGCGAGCAACCCGGACATGTTGTTGTCCAACAGCGCGTCCTTGACCGCCCGATTATGCGGAGTGCGGTTGACCCACTCGATTTGCTCGCGCTTGATACGCATGGGGTTCTCTCCCCCGGGGTCGTACACTAGCTCGTCATACTGCGGGTCCGTGGCCACCATGTTCAACACCGCAGCGGACTGCTGCCGGAACAGGACGGGTTCGGTCTTCTCGGAGTCCTTGTTGTTCTCCCGGAACACCGTGCGTGCTTCCTCGGTGGTCGTGTACACCGCCAACGCCCGGGTGCCGTCCTTCTGTCCCAGTGCCTGGACCCGGATGTTCGATTCCGGCCCCACGGGCTGACCGTCCTCCCCTGGCACCAGATCGGAACCGGTGATGTCCAGCAGAACCACGCCGGTCATGGCTTCACGCAGCACATTGGCCATGGCCTGGTCCACGGGGTTCGCCACGTACTGGGCGATGGCCTCGCGCAACCGGGGATGGGCGTCGTCGGCCTGGGCGCTCTGGTCGTCCATGGGATCCACGAACTCGAGATCGATACCTTGTTCACCGGTGATCCCGATCGCCCATTCCGGGGTGCGAGCGGCCGTGCGGGGAAAGGCGCTGAGGTGAGTGGCAATGTCCTGTGCCCCGTACTGGCCCTCGTTCGAGAACTGAGGCGGCAGGTCTTGATAGTTGTAGCGCGCGGCAAACCGATAGTCGGGTTCGGGCCAGTCCTTCGCAGCGATCGTGACGCTCACGGAGAACCAGGAACCCCGGCCCTTGAGATAGCAACTGCGCTGCAGCTCGTCGAGAGCGTTCAATACGGGACTGTCCTGTTTGATGGGCCCGGCAGCTCCTGGAATTGCCGTGCCGTCCCGATTCTCCGCAACCCGCAAGTACACGCGCTCACCCTGCGGCTTGAAATCCACGCGCATGGAGTCCCACCCGGGTTCCGTCCGCAGCACGGACAGCACCCAGCGGCCGATCTCCGCCACCAGTTCTCGTTCGCTGCGTGTACCCGGGTCCTGTTCGGTGTGCGGAGTTGAGGTCATAGTGAGTATCTGTCCCTTCGGCCCGGCGGTCCGGTGCTGGTTGATAGAGCGGGTTTTCCCCGCGCGTTCACTGCAAACAACCCTATCGAACGCCGCAACGGCGGCAGCAGCCTGAGATGTTTCTGCCAGACGCGGCAAAACCGACATGAGCTGCGCAGAGGTGCCGCCCCAGTTGTTAGCCTGGGTGTTATGACAAAAACCTTGCAGGAGCTGATCGACGCTTCTATTTTCATCTCCACCGAATACCAGGCAGTGCTGGCGGAACTGTCTCAGGGTGCGGATTGGGACGTGGATTTTTCCGCGCCGTCGTTCACCCTGCAGACGACCCCGCCCGTCACGCTGACCCCGTACCTGTTGGGCACCGAGTCCGCTTCACGCGGCAGCTGGATCTGGTCCTGGCAGGAACTGGGCCACTTCAACCCCGAGGTCGTCTCGGCCGCGGTGCAGGCCAAGGAGGCCGGCCAGCGGCTGGAAATCGACGAGCTGACCACCGATGAGCAGCCCATCCAGGACGGCCTGGCCCGTCGGCTCACTCTGGCGTCCAAGGCCGTCACAGGTCTGTACGCGCATTACCCCGCCCGCGCCGGCGGCAATATCACCGCGTGGCTGCTGCTCGACGGCGATGCGTTCGAGCTGCCGCGCCTGACCGAACAGCGCATGATGCAGGTGATCGGCGAATCCCTGACCACCGACACCGCCGTGGACCACAACCTTGCCGTGAACAGCTATGCCGCCCTGCGCGGTGCCCACGTCGAATGGGACACGGACGCCACGTGCGTGGTCACCGTTCACGACGGCGCTCAGCGCTTCTGGTTCGACGACCACCAGATCACCGGTGTGGAACCGGCCGAACCCTCGGTGGGCGAGAAGGAGCTGGAAGAACTCGAACGCCAGGCCGAAACCCACCGCGAGGCACTGCGCGAGGACCGCCGGGCCGCCATGAACCTGGCTGTCCAGCTGGGTGAACGCCAGCGGGCCGAAGCCGAGGAGAAGAACCAGCGCGAACGCGAGGCGGCAGAGAACGAGCGCCGCGAGCGCGAGGCTGCCAAGGCGGCGTCGGCGAGCGAGGAAGAGCCCCTGCCCCAGGAACTGTCCACCGAGGACATTTCCGCACCGGAGCCGGAGCAGCCCGAGGACGACGTGGCGGTTCCCGCGAGCGAGGTGCGCGACGGCGATCGCCCGTTCGACCAGGAACCCACTCAGGAACCGGCTGTGCCGGGCCGTGTGCAGACCACCGTGCTGCCGGACCCCGAGGAGACCTCTGAGACCACCGCCGGCCCCGAGGCCTCCCCGCAGCCGAACACCACCACCATGGCCCGCATCCCCGAGCCGGATCTGGCTGCCTCCCAGCCGGGTGTCTCTCCCGAGGACGAGGCTGTCGTGACCGAACCCGAGGATCGCCCGGTCACCGAGGTCCGTGAGGAACGCGAATCCGAGACCGCCCACCGCGGTGAAACCGTGGCCGGCCCGGACGCCGCCGAGGATATCTCCGCACCCGCAGTGGTCGACGGCGAAGAGGTGGAGACCAACGAACAGTTGGAGAAGAAGGGCGAGAAGAAGAAGGGCTTCTTCAGCCGCTTCTTCGGTGTGTGATCAAGTGGCCGTCCGCCGTTAGGATCGGACGGTGACTTATAACGTTGAGACCGGCTCGGGACCTGATCGCAAGAAAAGGACCCGGGCCGGTTTTCTGTACGGTTTCGGAGCCTACGGGCTGTGGGGGCTGCTGCCCCTGTACTTCGTGCTGCTGTTGCCCGCCACCGCGTATGAAATCGTCGCGATGCGCGTGCTGTTCTCGGTGCTGTTCTGTCTGATTCTGCTGGCGGTCACCAAGTCATTGGGCACGCTGGTGCAGCTCTTCCGGGATGGCAAGGCAGTTATCGCGCTGGTCATCGCCGGCGTTCTGATCGCCACGAACTGGCTGCTGTACGTGGTGGCCACCACCACGGGGCACACGTTGGAGGCTTCTCTGGGGTACTTCATCAACCCCATCGTGGCGGTGCTGTTGGGAGTCATTGTGCTGCGAGAAAAGCTGCGCCCGCTGCAATGGGCGGCCATCATCGTGGGGTTCCTCGCGGTGCTGGTCATGTCTGTTTTCTACGGCTCCGTGCCGTGGCTGTCCCTGGCGCTGGCGTTCTCATTCGGCTTCTACGGGCTGGTCAAATCCACCATCGGCGGACGCTACCCCGCGCTCGTCACCCTCACCGGTGAAACCGCGGCGATCGCTCCCCTGGCGCTCGCGGCCGTCTTCTACCTGAATTCTGACGGCCAGGTCACGCTGTTCTCCGAGGGGGCGGGCCACTTCTGGCTGCTGGCTTCATCCGGCATCATCACCGCGGTCCCGCTCCTGCTGTTCGGGTCCGCTGCCGCCCGACTCCCCCTGAGTACCGTGGGCATGATCCAGTACGTGGCACCCATCGGGCAGTTCATCCTGGCACTCACGGTGCTGGACGAGTCCATGCCACTCGAGCGCTGGATCGGCTTTGGCATCGTCTGGTGCGCCGTGCTCCTCATGATTCTCGACGCCGTTCGCGCGCCTCGTGCGCGCCGGCTCCAGCGCAAGCGGGACGCAGCTTAGCTTCTGATACCCGCCGCTACCGCGGGTCTCCCCTGCGGGTGCGCACCGAGTTCTCCGCGGGTTTCTTGCGGTATGACAAAGGCCGGGGCCCGTTGGATTTCACGTGGAATCCAACGGGCCCGGCCTTTGCTACGCGTTCGCCTGCAGGCGGCGGCGCTGGCTCAGCGGGTCGGTTCGCTCACGCGACCGTTGTCAGACTGACCTGGCTGGCCGGATTGACCGGTCTGACCAGACTGGTCCGGCTGCTCCGGGTAATCCGGGTCCAGCTCGTCGACCTCTTCCGGAGAACGTCGGATGTTGGCGATGGAGAGCAGAAGCCCGCCCCATACCAACACCATGGCGACAATCATCATGACAATGGCGGTGGTGCTCATCGGGCACCTCCTTCGTGGTTGTCACGGGTGGCCCGACCCGCGGAAGTGGACGCCGGAGCGTCGTCGTCGGTTGACGTGCGGTCGTCCCAGGGGGCGCGCTGGTGGACAACCGTGCCGTGCTGAATGGCGCGCAACGAGTAGTCCTGGTCCAACGCGGGGCTCCGCATGGCCGTACCCCGATAGTGGGTGAAGGCCTTGTCCTGGGTCAGCAGGTCGCGGTCCAGGTAGGCATCCTCAACGCTGGGCGCGGGGCTGGTGAAGGCTGCCGACGTGCGACGGGACCAGGGCAACTTGGACAGCAGGTAGGCAATGACCACCAAGCCGCCGGCCATACCCCAGCCGAACACGTTGACGAACCACTGGGGCATGTCGTTGTAGCCCTCGGCGAGGTTGAGCGTGAGCTGATCGATCAGCATGTAGCCCAGCACCACGGGGGTGACAGCGCCGGCCACGATCATCCAGGTACGGCCCAACTTGAACGAGGACACCGAGTTGAGGTGATCGCGCAGAGTGGGCAGCGCCGAGAATCCGGCGGTCAGCATGAGCACCGAGATCAGGGCTGCGGCGACAATGCCAAAGTTGTTCACAAAGGCGTCCACCACGTCCAGGAGGTTTAAACCCGTGGTCGTGGGGAAGAACAGCAGCGACACAATCGCCAGCGGAATGACAACCACCGCCACTGCCACCGGGCGGCTCAGGCCCAACTTGTCACGGAAGCCGGCCACGATCACTTCCACGATCGAGATCATGGAAGTGAAGCCGGCAAAGGCCAACGCACCGAAGAACAGCACACCGATGAGCACGCCGAACGGTGCCTCGGAAATGATGGCCGGGAAGGCGATGAACGCCAGCCCGATACCGGAAGTCGCGACCTCGTCCACACCGGTGCCGGCTGCCGCGGCCATGAAGCCCAGGGCCGCGAACACGCCGATACCCGCCAGGATCTCGAAGCTCGAGTTGGCGAAACCGACCACCAGCGCCGAACCCGTCAGGTCCGACTTGGGCTTGAGGTACGCGGCGTAGGTGATCATGATGCCGAAGCCCACGGACAGCGAGAAGAAGATCTGGCCGTACGCGGCAACCCACACGGAGGAGTCACCCAGTGCCTCCCAGGAGGGCGTGAACAGAGCATCCAAACCGCCGCTAGCGCCGGGCAGTGTCAGGGCGATCCCGACCATGATCAGGAACATGACCACGAGGAGCGGAATCAGGATGGCATTGATACGACCGATGCCCTTCTGCACGCCCATCATGAGCACCACCAACAGGGCGAGCCAGGCAATGGCTGTGGCGATGAACACCGGCCAAATGAAGTTGAAGCTAATGGTGACTTCATCCGAGACCTGCATGTAATCGGACATGAAGAAGCCCGCCGGATCATCTCCCCAGGCCTTGGTGAACGAGAAGATCGTGTACTGCATGGCCCACGCGAGAATGATCGCGTAGTACAGCGCGATGACCACACAGATACCCAGTTGCCACCACCCGATCATTTCGAGTTTGGGGTGGAGCCGGCGATATGCCAAGGGCGCGGAGGCCCGGTAACGGTGACCCACCGCGTAGTCGAGCATCAGCAGAGGGATGCCCGCGGTCAGCAGAGCGACCAGGTAAGGGATAAGGAATGCGCCGCCACCGTTGTCATACGCGACATAGGGGAAACGCCAGATATTGCCCAGACCAACGGCGGAGCCGATGGCGGCAAAGATGAACATGGTGCGTCCGGAGAAAGCCTCGTTGGAAGCGCTGCCACGTAAAGATTTAGTGGACATTCGATGATCCTCACAGGGGGAACACATCCCGCCCGAGCATCAGTCTGGATCACAGCGTGACGCGGGGCGGTTTTTGGATGTTCCCCAGCTTACTGAGGTATCAGCCTTCTCGGTGCACCACCGCGTGAGCAAATTCGATCAATGCCGCCTTGGCCACGGTTTCCGGGAGTGCCTGAATCGCGGAGATGGCGTCATCCGCCCAGCGATTGGCGGTGTTCCAGGCTTCGGTGGACACCGAGTGCTCGGTCACCGCGGCTACCGCTTGGGCCAACGCTTCATCGCTGGAGAGATCACCGTCAATGAGTTCCAGCACCCCACGGGCGGAATCCGCCACGTCCCGGTCCTTGCTCTGAGCATCGCGACGCAACAGCAGGACGGGAAGCGTGTCCACACCTTCGCGCAGATCGGTGCCCGGGGTCTTGCCAGAAACATCGTCGTGACCGGTGAGGTCAATGATGTCATCGGCGAGTTGGAAGGCCAGACCGACCTTCTCGCCGTATTCGACCAGCATGTTGATCACGTCTCGCGACGCTCCGCCCAACAGAGAGCCGAACTGACCGCTGGCCGCAATCAGGGAACCGGTCTTACCGGCCAGCACATTCAGGTAATGCTCCACGGGGTCCTGCCCGTCCACGGGGCCCGTGGTTTCCTGCAGCTGGCCGATCACCAGTCGCTCAAACGTTGTGGCCTGGATCAGCAGTGGTTCCTGGCCCAATGCAGAGACCATGGCTGAGGCGCGAGCGAAAATCAGGTCGCCGGTGAGGATCGCCACCGAATTGCCCCACACGGTCTGTGCGGTCTCAACACCCCGGCGCAGCGGGGCGGAGTCCATCACGTCGTCGTGATAGAGCGTTGCCAAATGCGTCATTTCCACCACTGCGGCGGCTTCGATCACGTTCTCATTGACCTGACCGGCTGCTTCAGCGGCGAGCAGGGTGAGCAGCGGCCGGACACGTTTGCCGCCGGCCTGCAAGAGGTGCCGCGCGGTCACGTCCGCCAACTGGTCCGTGGAGCGCAGTGCTTCTTCCAGCCTCGCCTCGATCTGCGCGAGCGATTCCACGACGAGCGGACCCAGGCGGTCGTCCTGGGCGATGAGCTCGAATCCCGCGGGTAAACGCAAGGAGCCATTCAGTCGGCTGGTTTCAGTCACGGTGTACCACTCTATCGACAATTCAGCGGGCGGGTGTCAGCGCATCGATGAGCGCTACGGCACGATCGGTCAAGGTCTGGGCGGGGCGGTCAGAGAGCTCCGTCATGATCTGCACCGCGAATCTCATCAGCTGGGGCATGCGCATGCCGGCTCGCACCCCCGCGCTCAACAGGGCCGGGTGGCCGATGAGCTCGGCGAGGGCGCGGCCCTGCACGAAGTGGGCTCCCCATTCCTCGTGGACGAGCTGGGGGTAACGGGCCAGGGCATTCTCGCGCTGCTGCGGACCGTTGGCTTCAGCAGCGTCCACCACACACGACGCTGCGAACAGCGCGGATTCCATAGCGTTGGAGATCCCCTCACCGTTGAACGGGGACACCAGCCCCGCGGAATCCCCGAGCAGCATGAGACCGGGAACGTAGTGCGGGGTGCGGTTGGCAGCCATGGGCAGGGCGGCCGAGCCCACGCGGCCTTCTTGGTGTTCCGGGTCAAAGGTCCACTCCGCGGGCATGGAGGCAGCCCAATCACGCAGCACCGCACGGTAGTCGAGCTTCCCGAAGGCGGGCGAGGTGTCCAGGATGCCGAGTCCGACGTTGGCGGTACCGTCCCCCACGCCGAACACCCAGCCGTAGCCGGGCAGCAGCGAGCGCTTGGGGTCGGTGCCGTCCACCAGTTCCAGCCAGCCCTCCATCCAGTCCAGCTCGGAGCGCGGGGAACGATAGTAGGTCCGCACCGCCACGCCCATGGGCCGGTCCTTGCGGCGGTGCAGTCCGGCGGCCACGGCCGTGCGGGTCGAGTTGCCGTCAGCGGCCATCACGAGGTCCGCGTGGTGGTCCTCGGTCTCCGAGGTGCGGCGGCCGGTGGCGGGGTCCATCACGGTGGCTCGCACGCCGATGATGCGGCCGGTGTCATCGCGCAGCACATCCTGCACGGAACGGTTCTCGATCACGGTGGCTCCGGCGCGCTGAGCGTGGCGGATCAGATCTTCGTCGAACCCGGCGCGAGTGCGGACCAGGCCGTACGAGGGGAAGTCGGTGAGTTCGGGCCACGGGAATTCCACGGTGCGCCCGTCGGCTACCAGTCGCAGCCCTTGGTTGCGTTTGTAGCCGTGCTCGCCGTCATGGGGCAGGCCCATGAGCTGCATCTGCTTCACGGCGCGCGGGGTCAGTCCGTCACCACACACCTTTTCGCGCGGATAGCTGGTTTTCTCCAGCACCGTGACCGAGATTCCTTGGGTGGCCAACCAGTAGGCTGCGGTGGCTCCGGCGGGTCCTCCCCCGCTGATCAATACCTTCACTCTGCCGTGGCCCTCCGTGTGCCCTTAGCTGTTACTGCTCGCTCCGTCGTCCATTGTGTCATTGCCGGTGAGCTTTCTCTGCCCTCAGCCGTCCTATGCTTGTGGACAATGACCATCGATACGCCCCCGCCCAGCTTGAGTGTTCTCACGGTGCCCGCAACCGACGTGCAGGCCGCCGCCGACTTTGCTACCCACCCGGACGTTCGCCGGTTGCTGGGTAGTCGAGATCCTGCCACGTGGATTCTGCGCGGGCAGGGTTTGGTGGGTTTGGGCCGCTCTGCGGAGTTCCGCGTGCGCGGCGGCACCCGGTTCACGTCCGCTCGCGTGTGGTGGGATGCAGTGCGCGACGCCGCCGTGGTGAACGACCGGGTCAACCGGCCTGGAACCGGCCTGCTCGCCTTTGGCGCCTTCGCGTTCTCGCCCTCGTCCACCGCCGATTCCGGGCTCGTCGTCCCGGAACTCGTCATCGGTTCCGACGACCACGGTGCGTGGGTCACGATGATCCGCGTTGGTTCCTCAGATCTCACGGTGTCCGACGTCGACGCCGCCTGGCGTTCGCTCGTGGTTGAGTCCCCTGCCGCCCTGGAAACCCACGATGCGGCGGAAACCGGCGGAGCGGCGTCGTCGTACCCCACCGCGACCCCGGGCGCCCTGGACGAGAACCGCTGGATGGAAGCGGTGGCAGACGGCGTGGGCATGATTCAGGCGGGTGATCTGGAGAAACTGGTCCTCGCGCGCGACGTGGTGGTGAACGTGGGGCGTCCCATTGATCTCAGTGCGGTACTGGCGCGGCTCAGCGACCGCTACGACTCGTGCTGGACGTACTGCGTACGGTTGGGCGGCGCCGAGGACCCGGATGCAGGTCGGTTGCTGGGGGCGACGCCCGAAATGCTGATCCGCGTGAAACAGGGCACCGCGTCCGCGCGCGTACTCGCCGGAACCCTGGACCGGCACGATCTACCGGACGGCGCGAATCCGGAGGACTTCGCGGGAGTGACCCTCGGGGGCTCCGACAAACAGCAGCGCGAGCACAAGTTCGCCGTGGACTCCCTCCTGGCGGGGCTGTCCCCGTATGCGGAAACCGTTCACGGCGAGGAAGAACCGTTCATCCTGGCATTGCCCAACGTGTGGCATTTGGCCTCCGACGTGCGCGCACAGTTGCGCACCGGTGTTGACGGCACTCTGCCCTCCCCGCTGGAACTGGCCGAGGCCGTGCACCCCACCGCAGCCGTGTGCGGAACCCCTACCGAAGTGGCCGGCGGCGCCATTGAAGATCTGGAACGCATGGATCGAGGTCTCTACGCCGGGCCCGTGGGCTGGCTGGACGCCTCTGGCAACGGCGAATGGGGTATTGCGCTACGTGGCGCGGTGCAGGCCGACTCCCAGCGGGCCCGTGTAAGTGCCGGCTGCGGAATTGTCGCCGAATCCGACCCGCAGGCCGAGCTGGCCGAGACCTGGGCCAAGTTGCGCCCCATGCTCGAGGCGCTGCCCGCTATCCACGACTGATTCACGCGATTGGGCCCCCTGGAAATGACGGCGTAGTAAGGTTTTCCACAAACTAGATAGCGCTACCGCTCTTCGAGGGAGATCCCATGTCCAAGCTTCGCCGCGTAATGCCCGCACTGGCCGTGCTGTCCGCAACCGGCCTGATTTTGACCGGTTGCGAATCCACGTCCGAGTCCGATTCCCAAGCCGGTGGCGAGGGCGGAACCATCACCGTGTGCGCCAATTCGCCCTACCCCCCGTTCGAGTTCGAGCGCGATGGCGAGGTCGTTGGCTTCGATATGGCCCTGGCCGACGAGATCGCCAAGGACCTGGGCAAGGAGAAGGAATTCATCCAGGCCAACTTCGAGACCTTGGAATCCGGTGCCGCGCTGGACACCGACCAGTGCGAAATGGTCATCTCCGGCATGGGCATCACCGATGAGCGTCAAGCGTCCATGGACTTCTCCAAGCCCTACTTCAACGATGAAATCGGCCTGTTGACCACCAAGGATTCCGGCATCACCAGCTTCGATTCCATTGGTGACGCCTCCGTGGGCGCTCAGCAGGCAACCTCCGGTGAGAAGTACGCCGAGGAAAAGGGCGCGACCATCCAGCAGTTCGAGGACGTGGAGCTCATGTTCCAGTCCCTGGAGACCGGCGGTGTGAAGGCCGTGTCCGGTAACATCTCCACGCTGGGCAATCGTGCCAATGAGAACGAAGACTTGGAAATCGTCGAGACCGTTGACACCGGTGAAAACCTGGGTGTGGCCGTAAAGAAGGGCAACACCGAACTGCTCGACTCCGTGAACAAGACCCTGGACCGCCTCAACGAGGACGGCACCATGGACAAGATGCGCGAAGAGTGGATCGGACTCTGATCCAATTTTTTACACCGGGTCCTGAACCGGCTTTGATGTGATCGACAACGGGTGCCGGGCGAGTTTCTCGCCCGGCACGCCCGTTGTCAGCGCCGTGCGAGATCATTGAGCGAGAGAATCTGTGAAGACTTTTGTGAAGACTGAGGGAGAAAACTGATGGCCATGACCACCCGACAGCGCGCCAAGCTGTCGCGGGGCATCCAGTACGCCGTGTTGGTGCTGGTGTTGATCGCCCTGGTCGTTCTCGCGGACTGGCAAGTTCTGTACGAGCGGGTGTTCAACCCTGCGGTGATTGCGGATCAGTTCCCCGGAATCATCACCATCGCCCTCAAGAACACGCTGATCTACACGGCCCTGGGCTTTGTCGTTGGGTTGACCCTGGGCGTGATTCTGGCGCTCATGAAGCTCTCTTCCGTGGCGCCTTACCGCTGGATCGCCACGCTCTACATCGAGTTCTTCCGCGGTGTGCCCGCCCTGCTGGTGTTCCTGGCCCTGGGTTACGGCATTCCACTGGCATTCGGCTTCCGGTTCAACCACTACGTGACCGTGATGATCGCCCTGGGCGTGGTGGCTGCGGCATACATTGCCGAGTCCCTGCGCGCTGGCCTGCAGGCCGTGCCCAAGGGTCAGTACGAGGCCGCACGGTCCCTGGGCATGTCGCACACCCGCGCCATGGTGACCATCGTGATCCCGCAGGCGTTACGCATCGTGCTGCCACCGCTGACCAACGAGGTCATCCTGCTGACCAAGGACTCCTCGCTGGTCTACCTGCTGGGCATGGGGCTGGCTCAGTACGAGCTCACCAAGTTCGGCCGCGAAGGTATCTCCGGTGCCGGTGCCGGCCTGACTCCCCTGGTCGCGGCGGGTATCTGCTACCTGATCATCACCGTGCCGTTGGGCATTCTGTCCCGCCGCTTTGAAACCAAGACCGACCGCGTCAAGAAGTCTTCCTAGGAGCCACGGTGTCCACATCTGCAACTGAAAACACTCAGGCCTCCGCATCCTCCGCGACGCCCGCCGTTTCTGTGCGCGGGCTTAACAAGGCCTACGGCGACCTGGAGGTGCTGCGCGGTATTGATCTGACCGTGAACCCCGGTGAAGTGGTGTGCCTGATCGGGCCCTCCGGTTCCGGCAAATCCACGCTGCTGCGCTGCCTCAATCTCTTGGAAGAACCGCAGTCCGGTGACATCACGGTCAGTGGTTTCGACGTGACCGACCCGGATATCGACGTGGACGCCATGCGCCGCAACGTGGGCATGGTGTTCCAGCAGTTCAATCTGTTCCCGCACCTGTCCGTGCTCGAGAACTGCACGGTGTCCCAAATCAAGGTGCTCAAGCGTTCCAAGTCCGAAGCCGAGCAGGTGGCGCTGACCAATCTGGAACGCGTGGGGCTGTCCGAGAAGGCCCAGCAGCGTCCCGGTCAGCTGTCCGGCGGTCAGCAACAACGCGTGGCCATTGCGCGTGCGCTGTCCATGAACCCGGATCTGATACTCTTCGACGAGCCTACGTCCGCGCTCGACCCCGAAACCGTGGGTGACGTGCTCGCCATCATGCGGAAATTGGCCGACGAGGGCATGACCATGCTCGTGGTGACCCACGAAATGTCGTTCGCTCGCGACGTCGCTGACCGCGTGGTCTTCATGGACGGCGGAGTGGTGGTCGAGGAGGGCCCCGCCCGCGAGGTCATCGGTTCACCCAAGCACCAGCGCACGCAGTCCTTTCTGTCCCGCGTGCTCAACCCCACCAAGGTGGATACGCCGGAGTAAGCCTGCTGCGGCGCCTCAGGTGCCGTTAGAACCCTGAAATACATATGAGGGGCCGGTAGAACCTTTTTCCATTGGCTGGAGGGTTCTACCGGCCCCTCATGTGCTGCTGGAGGCTCTGTTGGCGCTTGGCGCGTGTGGAATCCAGGTGGTGGAACAGCCACTGCAAGAGTTCGCGGCGTCGTTTGGGGTCTCTGAGGTCGTCAAGCACCACCACGCGGACCTGCCACCCGTGATCGCGCAGGCGTTGGATCCGATAGTTTTCGTCACCGTAGGCCCGACCGTCTTCCCAGTGAGGTCTCCCGTTGTATTCGAGAGCGACCATTTCCACAGGCCAGGCGAGATCCGGGTACACGTACTTGCCGTCCATCAGTACCGGGTGGTTCGTTTCCATTGGCGGCAGTCCACATCTCAGAACTACCAGTCGGAGCAGAGTTTCCATCGCCGAGATGGTGGGTCCCTGAGCCAACGCCAACGCCTGCCGAACCCGCACCACGCTCTGCGCACGGGGCGGCAGCTGATCCAGGAGTGCCACCACTTCGTTCATGCTCAGTCGCCCCAGGGGCAGTGAGTCCTGTGAGGGTCAGCTGTCCGTCGTGCCGTTCAAGGTGATCCCGCATGAGGACCGATCGTTGCTGAACAGTCAGCGGTTCCGCACTTCGGACCCATGCTCCCCTGGCCAACTGGTGCATGAACGGCCTGCGTCGGAGGTCTCTGGGTCGTCGTTCCCATTCCGCCGCGCTGAGCACTGTCAGTTTTGGTCCCAGGTCCATGGCTTCAAGAGTTCGCATGGCTCGGACCCTAGAAATTTTCGACGCCGTTCGGGCGCCTCATCCACAGGCCGAGCCTCTTTCGCATCCACTCCCTGCAAACTGGGCAACTGTGGAGAGCCCTCCGCACGGCGAGACGAGATGGGAACGAGCCGAGCGGTGTCGGCGAACTGAAGCCGCGCGTGGGAGGCGACGGTAGCTCCGTCGACCCCGTGTGAGGTCTTGTTAGAACCCTTTCGCAAGGACAGAAAGGTCCCAACGCCACCTCAGATGCGCGGGAGGGCCCTAGTGACGCCTCAGGTGTGGGCACGCACAAAAGTAGGGTGCCACTGCTCGCAATGAGCAACGGCACCCTTGGTGTTTCTATGTTTCCCGAGGCAGTCGGCGGTCAGCTCGCTAGTTCGCCGGCCGACTGTCGTTCCCGGAAAGTTAGTTCAGGACGGTCGAGGGAGTGTTGGTGTCCTGGTTGTCGGAAGTCTCCAGGATTTCCTCTGCCTTTTCCTTGGCTGCTTCCACGGCCTTCTGGCGGGGAACCAACACGGTCACGAGAGCGCCGAACAGTGCCACACCACCGAAGATGTAGAACGCGGTGGCGCCACCCAGACCAGCTGCTACCAACCAGCCGCCGATGAGCGGACCGAAGATGCCGCCCAGTCGACCGAAGCCGGAGCACCATGCCACACCTGCGGCACGAGCGTTGGTGGTGAAGTAGTTGGAGGTGAAGCCGTAGATCAGCACCTGAGTACCCAAGGTACCCACACCGGCAACCGCGATGAACATGAACAGCACCGGCAGCGGGAACTGGAAGGTCATCAGCACCAGGGTGATAGCTGCGATCACGAACGTGGTGGCCACGATGAACTGCGGGCCGCGGCGGTCAGCCAGCTTGGATGCGACCACACCACCGATCACAGCACCGGAGTTGAGCACCAGCAGGAACGCCAGCGAGTAGGTGGTTCCGTAACCGTAACCCTCCATGATCTTGGGCAGCCAGGTGTTCAGGCCGTAGGTCAACAACAGGCCGGAGAAGGACATGAAGCCCAGCAGGATGGCTCCCAAACGGAACTGGGAGGAGAACACTGCACCGAAACCGGTCTTAGCGGGAGTAGCGCCGGCCTTCTGGACGACGACTTCCTCGAGCAACGGAGTACCGGTCTTCGCGGAGATGGCTTCGGCCTCTTCGCGGCGGCCACGAGACAGCAACCAGCGCGGGGACTCAGGGAGCTTGAAGAACGCGATGGGCAGCAGGAACAGGATGGGTGTGGCACCGATCATGAACAAGCCGCGCCAGCCGATGGGCTCGAGGAGAATCATGCCCAGTAGCGCGGCAAGCACACCACCCGCGGGGATACCCGAGTACACGATGGCGTTGTAGAAGTTACGGCGCCCGGCGGGAGCGAACTCCGCAATGGTGGCACCGGCGGTGGCGAGGATCGCGCCCAGGCCGATACCGGTGAGCAGTCGAAGAGCGCCGAAAGCGAAGATGGAGGTGGAGAGCGCGGTGACGAACATACCGATGGAGAACCATGCAACACCCACCAGGATGATGCGGCGGCGGCCCACGTAGTCGCCAATGGAACCACAGATCAGAGCGCCAATGAGCACGCCGATCAACGCGTAGGAACCCAGGGTTCCGGCAGTGGCGGCATCGAGTGCGCCGATGTGGGAGGGATCCGCCATCAACGTGGAAAGGACGGTTCCGTAAATGGTGAGGTCAAAGCCGTCGAAAATCAGTGCGGTGCAGGCGATACCTGCGACCCATGCGGCGGTCCTCGCCTCTTTTCGCGGGTCCGCGGCAACGAGTGTGTTGCTCATAGTGGTGGTCCTCTCGGATCAAGATCTTCCGGAGAGCCCCTAGACCCCCGGTGCGTTTCCGGATCGGTAGCGCATTAGACTCCCATCTTGAACGAGTGTGAGTCATACCACACGGGGAGAACCCCCAGGGTTTCGCCAGGGGGCCTTAATGCCGGTTAGGGATATGAGTTGGTCGAAGTTTGTACCAATTGCTACCTAATACAGGCTCTAGTCATTGAAATGTGGGCGTACCTAAACCAGTCAACACACAGAAACCGGCTCAAGTACGCCCACACCCCAGGGGGTCAGAAATGCTTAGCGCATCCCCGAGGGTCGCACCGTGATGACCTCCACCTGCGAGGTGCGTTCCGCATCTACGGCCACGCGCACGGCAGCTGCGATCTGAGCCGGCTGAATCCACTCTTCGGCGCGGTATTCCCTGCCCAGGTAGTCGTGCAGTTCCTGCTGCATATCCGTGGCCACGCGGCCGGGATGCACCGAGGACACTCGCACACCGTTCTCGCGCTCTTCCTCGCGCAGCGCGTCCGTGAACGCGCGCAGAGCGAATTTGGTGCCCGAATACAACGACGACGCCGGGCCCGCCGTGAAGCCCGAGCCTGAGTTGATCGCCACGACGTCCCCGCCCGCAGCGCGCAACTGCGGCAGTACGAGCTTGGTCAGTTGGGCCACGGAGAACACGTTGACCTCGAAGATTTCCCGCCACTGCTCACGGGTCGCCTCCTCGACGCGGGCCATGGGCGCGATGCCAGCAGAGTGCACCACCGCGTTCAAACCCGGGAACTCTTCGGCCAGGGGCGTCCAGGCTGCTTCAACGGCGGCGTCGTCAGTGAGCTCGGCAACGAACGGGCGAGTGCCCGGGCCAAGGCCTTCAAGTTCTGAGCGCACTCGCTCGACGTCCTCGGATGTCCGCCCGCCCACGAACACCACGTGGTCCCGCGCGAGGTCCTCAGCCACGGCCCGGCCGATGCCCCGGGTGGCCCCGGTGACCAGTGCGGTACGTGGCGAATTGCTGGAGGCAGTCTGCTGTTCAGTCATGCACCCATGCTAGCTAGGGGCGCTCGGCGGCAGCTGGGCACGCGGGCCCGAGAATCAGCCCCCGGCGGGATGCTTGGCCAAGTACTCCCGTGCCGCATCCTGAGCCGCCCCGCGAATGGCCTTATGGAATTCACGCAACCCAGCTCGGTCGATGGGAATCTCGATCACGCGGCGCCCGCGCAACGGGGCCGCGAAGATCGCCGCCAGTTCGATGGCGGTGTTCGCCTCGCTGTACTCCACCCCGTAGGCCGCACACAGGTCCGGAAGGGATACCGAGTGGGGGGTTCCGAAGAACCGTTCCACGGTGCTGGTGTAGCGTTCGTCTTCCGCGACGGCACCGTGTTCGAGCTTTCCGAAGATGCCGCCACCCTTGTCGTTGAGCACCACGAACTGGACGTCCGGGATTTCTTCGCCCTCGCCCACGAGCAGCGCTCCGACATCGTGCAGGAGTGTGAGGTCACCCAGGAACACGCGCACCGGGCGGCCCGTTCCCAGCGCGACACCGTGAGCCGTGGCCACCGTTCCGTCAATGCCAGAAACACCGCGGTTGGCTACTACGGCGACTGGGTCATCCGGCCAGGCCACGAGATCGAGATCGCGAATCGGATTGGACGAGCCTGCCACCAGCACGGCGCCATCGGCCGCGCAGGCATCCCACACGGCGTGAGCCACGTGCGGTCCGGTCAGGATGGGCGTGGAATTCGCCTGGGTCTTGAGAGCATCGCAGGCAGCGATTCCGGTGGCCTCCCACAGCTCGAACCAGCCGTCGCGCACGGGGCCGAGCAACTCCAAGGCTTCCTGGAACGATTCGACGACTTCTTCGTCGCGGCGGCCCTCCTCGAACCACGGCACCGGTCCCGGCCGCACTGCCAATACCCGGACGTCCTCGCGCTGCAACAGGGCGGCGACCTGCCTGGACAGTGTGGGACGCCCGACGAGCACCACGGTGTCCACGTAGTCGACAATGTCCAGTTCCAGGACGTTTTGGTACGAATGCACCGCTGACTTACCGAAACGCGCGTTGGAAGACGGCTCTGCCATCAGCGGCAGACCGGCTTCCTCAGCGAATCGTGCTGCGGCGGGGCCGGCGCCGTCGCCGGCCATGACCACGGCTCGCGCGCCGTCCGGAGTGGTGGGACGTTTACCGGGGTTTTCCCCCAGCGGGGCCGGGATGCTCCCCCCGTGGACGTCGTGAATGCGGAAATTTCGGCCGATATCCCGCGGGAGACCGCTGGTATCGGTCTCGAGGCTGTCGGTCACCAGGGCTTCATCGAACACGGCCCAGGGATGCGCGATGCGACCGGGGCGATTCTCCGCCAGTTCCGCAGCGAGATCCTCGGCCCACTTCTTGAGGAACACATGATCCTCTTCCGCCCACGGGTACAAGGGATCCCGCAGCGCGAGATTCAGGTGCACCGGCCCCGGCGCGGTGGTGGTGTCTCCTCCGGCGGCGGCGAGCGCGTGGTCCAGGGTCTGCGCGGCAGCCTCCTGATCGTCCGGAACGATATCCACCTGCGCTCGCACGAAAGACTTGAACACTCCGGGCTGGTGAGTGGTCTGGTTGGCACCGGTTCCGCGCAGTTCCGGTGGCCGGTCAGCCGTCAGCGCTACGAGCGGAATCCCGGAGTGGGAAGCCTCCATGACGGCCGGCAGCAAGTTACCGACCGCGGTGCCACTGGTGGTCAGAACGGCGGAGGGGCGCCCCGTGGCGCGGGAAATCCCGAGCGCCGTGAAGGCTGCAGCGCGCTCGTCGATGCGGACGTGCACCTTCAACGCCCCGCTGGCCTCGGCCGCCGCCGCAGCATACGCCACGGGTGCGGATCGAGATCCCGGCGCGACCACCATCTGCCCCATACCCGCGCGAGCGAGGGCACTCAGTGCGGTGGTGGCGGTCAGCAGGCTTGGTGTGATCATGCAGCCTACTCTAGTAAGCCCCGCGGACACTCGTAGCCGAAGGTGTCACGCGGCGCCATGTAGCGACGTCACGCGCGTGATGGAACCAGGCGGCGTCGTCCGCTCGACGACGCCGCCGCGCTCACCTCAGATGCGCCAGTCCCCGTGCTCTGCCTTGAGACTTCCCAGCACACCGGGTGTTTCGATGCTGTCGTCCTGGATCATTCCCGCGGCCTTCGTGCGGCCGGTCTGCGGGTCGATCAACAGGAACGACCCCAGGGCGTGGGACTGCGTGTACCCGGTGCCGAAGACCGGTTCGGCCACGCGCACCGTGATCCGACCGATGTCGTTGAGCCCCAAGGAATCCACGGACTCCGCGCTGAGAGTGTCCAAGTTCAGGCGACCGTCGATGGAGCCCACGATCCCGCGAACCACCCGCGTGGTGTGCTTGAGCAGCACGCGCTGCCTCTCGTGCAGCGGCTTCTCGTCGAGCCAGCAGACCACCGCCTCCACGGACTGGCTGGGTTCAGCACCCGTGTCCACTCCGGCGATGAGATCACCGCGGGTGATGTCGATCTGATCGGCCAGTCGCAGGGTCACGGACTGACCTGCCACGGCCACGTCCAGCGGCTGACCCGCCAGGTCGATGGCCTCGACCGTGGTCTGACGACCGGCCGGCTGCACCGTGACCGTGTCGCCCACGCGCACGGTTCCGGAGGCGATCTGACCCGCGTAACCGCGGTAGTCCACCAAGGCCGGGTCCACCGCGGCGGACTGCGGGCGCAGCACCGTCTGCACGGGGAACGCGAACCGCTCCGACTGGGTGAGTTCGGCCGAATCCGGCAGGGTCTCGAGCCATTCGAGCAGGCTGGGGCCCTCGTACCACGGGGTGTTGGGCGACTTCTCCGCCACGTTGTCCCCGCGCAGCGCGGAGATCGGGATGGTCTGCAGCGCCAGCACGCCCAGCTGATCGGCCAGCTCGTGCAGGTCAGTGTTCAACTGCGCGAACCGTTGCTCGGCATCCGGCACCAGGTCGATCTTGTTGAGGGCCACGATCAAATGGGGTACACCCAACAACGCGGCCACCGCCAGGTGGCGGCGGGTCTGCTCCACGATCCCGTGCTCCACATCCACCAGGATGATCAGCGCATCCGCAGTGGACGCGCCCGTCACGGTGTTGCGGGTGTACTGCACGTGTCCCGGGCAGTCGGCCAGGATGAAGTTGCGCGCGGGCGTGGCGAAGTAGCGGTAGGCGACGTCGATCGTGATGCCCTGCTCGCGTTCGGCGCGCAGGCCGTCGGTCAGCAACGCCAGGTCCGCGGAGTCCAGACCGCGCGCCTGGCTGACCCGCTCGATGGCTTCGAGCTGGTCGACCAGGATGTTCTTGGTGTCGTGGAGCAAGCGCCCCACCAGGGTGGACTTGCCGTCGTCCACGCTGCCCGCCGTGGCAATGCGCAGCAGGCTTCCTTGGGTGTCAACGCTCATTTTAGAAATAGCCCTCTCGCTTGCGGTCTTCCATGGCGGCTTCCGACATACGGTCATCCGCTCGCGTGGCTCCGCGTTCGGTGAGTGTGCTGGTGGCAACCTCGGCCAGGACGTCCTGGGCGTTGGCGGCCGGTGATTCCACGGCACCGGTGCAGCTCATATCTCCCACGGTCCGGTAGCGGACGGTGCGGCGTTCGATGTCCTCGCCGTCGCGCGGGGTCACGTACTCCCCCACGGCCAGCAGCATGCCGTCGCGCAGGATCACGTCCCGTTCGTGCGCGTAGTACAGCGGCGGCAGTTCGATGTTTTCTGCCGCGATGTAGCGCCAGATGTCCAGCTCGGTCCAGTTGGACAGCGGGAACACGCGCACATGCTCTCCCGGGCGGTGGCGCGTGTTGTACAGGCTCCACAGCTCGGGTCGCTGATCGCGCGGATTCCACTGGCCGAACTCGTCGCGCAGGCTGATAATGCGTTCCTTGGCGCGCGCCTTCTCCTCGTCACGGCGAGCGCCACCGTAGACGACGTCGTGGCGGCCGTCCGTAATTGCGTCCAGCAGGGGCACCGTCTGCAACGGGTTGCGGGTGCCGTCCGAGCGTTCGCTGAGCCGACCGTCGTCGATGTAGTCCTGCACGCTGGCAACTTCCAGGCGCACCTTGAGTCGCTCGGCGGTGCGGTCACGGAACTCCAGGACTTCCGGGAAGTTGTGCCCGGTGTCCACGTGCAGCACGGGGAACGGAATGGGGCACGGCCAGAAGGCTTTGGCGGCCAGGTGCAGCATGACCACGGAGTCCTTACCGCCGCTGAACAACAGCACGGGGCGCTCGCCCTCGGAGGCGGTTTCGCGGAAGATGTGCATCGACTCGGCTTCCAGCCGCTGCAGCTGGGTCAGTGCGCTCGAGTTCGCGGTCGAAGCAACAGTAGAAGTGGTTGTGGTGGTCATACGTGAATCCCGCATTCTGTCTTGCCCAGCCCGGACCAGCGACCAGCGCGCGGATCCTCACCGGGGGCAACTTTTCGTGTGCACGGAGCGCAACCGATGGACGGGTATCCCTGCGTCAGCAGTGGGTTGACCACCACCAGGTTGGTTTCGGCCCAGCTCACGACGTCGTCAAAGGTCCAGTCCACGATGGCGTTGATCTTGACCATGTGATGGCGTTCGTCCCATTCGACCGGCGCGGCGTTCGCGCGGTGGGGCGTTTCCTCGCGACGCAGCCCGGTCACCCAGGCTTCGTAGCCCTCCAGAGCGTTGTCGAGCGGCTCGACCTTGCGGATCCCGCAGCACGTGGCCGGCTCGCGGTCGTGAAGTTTCGGACCGAACTCGGCGTCCTGCTCCGGCACGGTCAGCCGCGGCAGCAGGGTGCGCACGTTCACGGGCCAGTCCGAGGCGAACGCGTCCCGGGTCTCGATGGTCTCCTGGAAGTGGTAGCCGGTGTCCAGGAACAGCACGTCCACGTCCTTGATGTGCTGGCTGACCAGGGCGGGCACCACGGTGTCCGAGGCCATCGAGCAGGCCACCGCGAGCGACTTACCGAAGGTCTTCCCGGCCCACGCCAGTAGTTCCTGGGTGTCCGCGTCACGCCCGCCGAACAGCTCATTGGCTTCCTCGACCAGAGCCTTGAGCTCGGCCTCGGAACGGGTTCGCTGGGGCGACGACGCCGCTCCGGGCGCCTTGGTCTCGCCGGTTGCGGCCTGCGAGGTGCTCGCGTTGGGTGACGTGGCCACGGTAGGTGCCGCTGGCGGCGTCGTCGTGGGTGACGAAGTGGATGAAGTAGTAGGTGTGGTCATCGCAGAGAATCCTCCTCGGCGTTCTGTGCCCACTCGGCGAAGGTGAGGTCGCCGTTGGTTTCTGCCATGTAGCGGCGGGTCACGCGCTCCACGTAGTCGGTGAGGTCGTCGGAGGTGACCTTCAGGCCGCGCACGGTGCGCCCCATGCCGCCCTCCTCGCGGTCGGCGGAGGCCAGGCCGCCGCCCAGGTGGACCTGGAACACGAACTCCTCGCCGATGAACTGGCCCTTGAGCCCGATGTCCGCGGTCTGGATGCGGGCACACGAGTTGGGGCAGCCGTTGATGTGCAGGGAAATGGGATTGGTGATCTCAAGGTCCGTGAGTCGCTCTTCGAGCTGGTCGATGACCTGGGCGGCCAGGCCCTTGGTCTCCACGAACGCGAGCTTGCAGAACTCGATGCCAGTGCATGCAATAGTCGCGCGGCGGAACGGGCTGGGGTGCGCGTCCATGCCGTGGGGCTTGAGCGCGGTGGTCAGCTCGGCCACGCGATCCTCGGGAACGTCCAGCACCAGAACCTTCTGGTAGGGCGTCAGGCGGATGCGATCAGAACCGGCGGCCTCAGCGGCGTCCGCGAGTGCCAGCAACGCATCCGAGTTGAGGCGACCCACGGTGAGGGCGAATCCCACGTACTTGTTGCCGTCGTGCTGGTCGTGAACGCCCACGTGATCGGGGCGGCCCACCGCGCGGGCGGGTGCGGGGCCGTCCGGGAGCTTTCGGCCCAGGTATTCGTCCTCGAGCACCTGGCGGAACTTCTCGGTGCCCCACTCGGCCAGCAGGAACTTCAGGCAAGCCTTGGTGCGCTGCTTGCGGTACCCGTAATCGCGGAAGATCCCGGCCACGGCGGCCCACACCGGCACCACGTCTTCCGGCGCCACGAACACGCCCAGCCGTTCGGCCAGACGCGGGGTGATGGACAGCGCGCCGCCCACCCACAGGTCGTAGCCGACGCCGAGTTCGGGGTGCTCGACACCCACGAAGCTGACGTCGTTGATCTCGTGCACCACGTCCAGGCTCTTGCTGCCGGTGATCGCGGTCTTGAATTTGCGGGGCAGGTTCACGAAGTCAGGATTGCCCACGAAGGCTTCGCTCAGGGCGTCCAGCTGCGGGGTGCAGTCGATGATTTCGTGGGCGTCCACGCCTGCGACCGGGCTGCCCAGGAACACGCGCGGGGTGTCACCGCAGGCCTCGACGCTCAACAGCCCCACGGAGTCCAGGCGCTCCCAGATCTCGGGCACGTCCTCGATACGCACCCAGTGCAGCTGGATGTTCTGACGGTCGCTGACATCGGCGGTATCCCGGGCGAAGTCACGGGAGATCTCACCGATCACGCGAGCCTGGGCCACGTTGAGGCGGCCACCGTCCGTGCGGATGCGCATCATGAAGTACTTGTCCGAGAGCGACTCCGCATCCAATTTGGAGGTCGACGCGCCGTCCACGCCCTGCTTGCGCTGGGTGTACAGGCCCATCCAGCGGAAGCGACCGTGCACGTCATCCGTGGGGATGGAGTCGAAGCCCTGCTTGGAGTACGTGTCGATGATGCGTTCGCGGACGTCCAGCGGGTTGCCTTCCGACTTGGACTCCTCGTTGTGGTTGAGGGGTTCCTTGCCGCTGATCTTCCACTGGCCCAAGTTGGTACCCGGGCGGGGTCCGCGCACACGCGGTGCGGCTGACTTGGAAGGCGTTTCGGTCGACGTGGTGTGCGCGGCCATGGCAGCTCCTTGAACGGAAATTAGTGATCGGAGGTGCGCCACGAGTTTTCGAGGAACGGGTGAAGTCCCCGAGCGGCGCAGTTCTGCGTGACCCGTTGCCTAAAAGCTACCGACGACCGGCCCACCTCAACAGCCGGTTGTCACGGGGCGTCACATCACGTCACACCGCGTCACACAGGTGCGCGAGGCACCCGGGGCGCGAGCGTCCTCGTCGAGCTGTGCGCGTTAAAACCCGAGCGGGGCCGCGGAAAACCGCGACCCCGCTCGGGTCTCAGCACGCGCTCAGGCGCGTGTCATGCCTGCTCAGCGCTTGGGCAGCGGGCGAGTGATATTGCCCTCGCCGCCGCTGTCCTGGAAGCTCCAGTCCTCGTAGGAACGGCGCGCCCGGCGAGCGCGGTTGCGGGTGTCCTGGTTGGACTTGCCCCGGTAGCCGCGGTACTTGGGACCCTTGGGGCCGTTCTTGCGACGCTTGCCGCGACCGTGACCCTTGCCCGGCTTGTCGCTCACGCCACCGGGGAACCCCGGATCCTTGTCGCGCTCAAGCTTGAACACCTGCACCACGGCGGGGCGAGGCATGGAGAACTCGCCCTCCTCGAGGCGGGTGGGCAGCGCGTAGTCCGGGAAGTAGGAGCGGGGCTCTTCGTAGGAACCGTCCTCGCCCGGGTGCTGCACGGCCACGTAGACCATGTCCTCGTTGTCGTGGATGACCGGACCGCAGGTCTCGGCGTCCTGCGGAACCGAGAGGAACTGCTGCACGCGGCCGCGCTCGGAACCGGTCAGGCCCACCTTGAACAGGGCGTCGTTGTAGCCGATCTTGGAGGGCGCACCGTCCGTGGAGACCCACAGGTTGCCGGCGCGGTCGAAGGCCACGTTGTCCGGGCAGGAGATGGGCGAAACCTTGTCCTTGGGGTACCCGCCGAAGTACGTGCCGGAATCCTTGGTGGGATCACCGCAGACCAGCAGCAGGTTCCAGTTGAAGCGGGTGGAGTTCACGCGGCCGTGACGCTCGGTGAATTCCAGGACGTAACCGTCGCGGTTGCCGGTGCGCGGGTTGGCCTCGTCCACCGGGGCGAAACCGGGCTTGCCGCGGTCGGAGTTGTTGGTCAGCGCCACGTACACCTTGCCGGTGTGCGGGTTGGGCTCCACATCCTCCGGGCGGTCCATCTTGGTGGCACCCGCCTTGTCCGCGGCGAGGCGGGTGTACACGAGAACCTCGTCCACGGCCATGTCCTGGATCATGGACTTGCCGCCCTTGATCAGGGGCAACCATTCACCGGAACCGTCGAATTCGCCGTCCGCGGGCAGGGTGCCGTCACCGGTGATCTGGCCCTTGGGCGAGTTGCCCGTGAGCTTGGCCACGTACAGGTCGCCCTCGGAGAGAAGCTTCATGTTGTGGCGCTTGTCGCCCTCCTTGTACTTGCGGGAGGAGACGAACTTGTAGATGTACTCGAACTTCTCGTCATCACCCGAGTAGGCCACCACCGTTCCGTCGTCGCCCACGTGGACGTTGGCGCCCTCGTGCTTGAAACGGCCCAGCGCGGTGTGCTTGACCGGGGCAGAGTTGGGGTTCTGCGGGTCGATCTCCACGATCCAGCCGAAGCGGTTGGGCTCGTTCTTGTAGCCCTCGATGCGAGCGTCGAAACGCTTCTCGACCTCGGGCCAGCGGCGCGAAGGCATGGCGGTCGGGAAACCGTAGCGCTTCTCCTCAGCGGTGCCGGAGGTGATGAAGTACTGGTGCACGTTCTCCTCACCGGAGAGGATGGTGCCCCAGGGAGTCACGCCACCGGCGCAGTTGTTCTGGGTACCCGCCACGCGCTTACCGGTGGGATCGTCCTGCGTCTTGAGCAGGTCGGAGCCCGCTGCCGGGCCGTCCACCACGAACGGGGTGCTCAGGGTGATACGACGGTTGCGAGCGCCACCGCGCACGTAGGACCAGGGCTCGCCCACCTTGGTGCGGGTGATCTCCACGACCGACATGCCGTGTGCGGCCATGGCGGTGCGCACCACGTTGGCCAGGTTCTTCTCCTGCTCCCCCGTGGGGAACATGGTGTTCTCATTGGTGTACTCGTGGTTGTTCACCAGCACGCCAGTCAGACCGTTGGGATCCGGGAGGATGTCCAGGTAGTCGGCGTTGAAGCCGAACTGCTTGGACTGCGCCTCCGGAGTCTGGTTCTCCGGGTCGAACTCCGGAGCGTCGTAGAACAGCGGGTCGCCCCAGCGAATGATCGGAGACCAGTCATAGCCCTCCGGGACGTTGAAATCGTCCACGGTCATGTCAACGGGCTTGATCGGGTTGAAGTCCAAGCGGCCGCGGCCCTTGCCCCAGTACGCGTAGGTTGCATTGGCGGGCTCAGAGGTACCTGCCACGACCCCCACCGTGACAGCACCGGCCAGGCCCAGGCCCAGAGCGGATCGGCGGCTCACGGCCGCGGAAATGATGTCGTGTGCGTACTCGTTGTTGGACTGGTTGCAGTCCGGGTTGGTGCACTGGCTGCCGCACTTGAGTTCACAGGTCAGCGGGCTACGCTTGCCCTTGACGTGGCCCAACATGGGCAGAAGCTTGCGACGTTCAGGTGTTTGGGTCATGGGATCCCCCTGGGTGACGACATGCGGATACACATGTCAGCGAGTTCTTTCGATGCATAGCTCATCACCCGTGGGTGATCCGGGTGCGATCTCAGATCAAACGGCAGGTTAATTGCTGAGCTACCTATCGGTGGGCGTGCTGATTCCGTTTCGACCCGGTCCAGATGACCTCGAGTGTCATCAGTCTCACCTAACCCGTCAGCCCTGACTAGGCTGCACATGCGGAGATTTTCCGATTCGCGCCAGCCGTCACCCAACATCGGTGACAGACCCCCGAAAGGCACTTCCTTGGACATTCGTCGCGCCATCGATCAGTCCCCGATGTCCGTCTACCAGTGGATCATCGTGGCCATGGCCACCTTCCTGAATGCCCTGGACGGCTACGACGTTCTGGCCATGGCATTCACCGCCACCTCCGTGACCGCGGAGTTCGACTTGTCCGGTTCCCAGCTGGGCTGGCTGCTGAGCGCGGGCCTGATCGGCATGGGTGCCGGCGCTCTACTCCTGGGTCCATTCGCGGACCGCTACGGGCGGCGGAACATCCTCCTGCTCGCGCTGGGTCTGAACGGCCTGGGTTTATTCTTGTCTGCAACGTCCGGCAGCGCCGTGGAACTGGGGCTGTGGCGCGTGCTCACCGGGATAGGAGTGGGCGGCATCCTGGCCACCATCACCGTGCTCACCAGCGAGTACTCCAACAACCGCAACCGCGGCATGGCGGTCAGTATCTACGCGGCCGGCTACGGCGTGGGTGCCACGCTCGGCGGCATGGGTGCAACCCAGTTGATTCCCACCTTCGGCTGGCGTTCGGTGTTTATGACCGGCGCGATCCTCACGGTGGTCGGGATCGTGCTCACCGCGGCCCTGTTACCCGAGTCGGTCGACTACTATCGCGCCCGCCGGCCCAGGAACGCGGAGGAGAAGATCGCTCGTATTGCTCGCCGCATCGGCCTGCCGAGCGACGTCGTTCTGGGCCCGCCCGACGCCGCCGCCACTAACCAGGGCAGCGTGGCCCAACTCTTGAACGGCCGCTACCGCGTGCCTACTTTGATGCTGTGGATCGCGTTCATCGTGATCATGTTCGGCTTCTACTTCGCCAACTCCTGGACGCCCAAGCTGCTGGTCGAGTCCGGCATGACCGAACAACAGGGCATCGTGGGCGGCATCATGCTGACCATGGGCGGAACGTTCGGCGCCCTGCTTTACGGTGCGATCACCACCCGACGCGATGCCCGCCTGACCCTGCTCGTGTTCTCGTTGCTCTCCGCCGTGACCCTGGTGGTGTTCATTACGACCACCTCCATGCCGACCCTCGCGTTCTTCAGCGGCGTGATCGTGGGAATGCTCATCAACGGCTGCGTGGCCGGCCTCTACACCGTGGCGCCGCAAACCTACGCTCCCGCGGTGCGCACCACCGGCGTCGGATGGGGCATTGGCGTGGGCCGGTTCGGTGCGATCCTGGCACCCATTCTGGTGGGCGTGCTCTTGGACGCCGGGTGGACTCCGACTCAGCTCTACATCGGGGTGTCCGTGATCGTGGTGCTCGCCGCGCTCGCGCTACTCAAGTTGCGGCTATACGTTCCTGCAACGTCCGCTAGCCCTCGCTCGTGAACGTCAGACGCTTCGCGGCATAGTCCTCTACCCGCTTGAGGTCCCGGTCCACGGGATCGTCCCGACGGAACTGTTCCACCACGAGGTTCACGTGCTGCCGTGCAAGGTCCTCAATCGACGAATGAATGGTGGCCGCCTCGATCCTGGCCGCCAGATCGATGAGCGCTTCTGCCACCTCCACCTGGCCTGAAATGTGCGGACGGATCTGGTCGAAGGGCATGTCCACGATTTCCGCGGGGCCGATGGTCCGGTAGCTGAAGCGCGGGACGCCATCGACCACCACGGTGTCTCCGGGTACCGGTCGAGATACGGCGGTGACGATCCCGGGGGCCACCTCCTGGACGGCGTTGATCGCTGTGTACGGGTCGTTGGTCCCCGTGGACAGCGCGCGCACCGCCAGTTCCACGACCTGTTGTTCCGCGAAACGGATGTCTTGCAGCGCGGACCTCGAGTCCCCCAGGGCCACCGAGCCCCGCAATGTCTTCTCCACGTCGTCCGCGAGCGATTCCGGCCAGACCCGAAACAGCGGCTCGCCCGGCAGGATATGGTCCCCGACCCCCGGAATCATGGTGACCCGAAGGTCTTTTTCCTCCGCGCAGGAACGGATCTTCTCAAAATCCATGTCCACGATGTAGCCGGTCTTCTCCGCCCTGATCAGCTCACCTCCGGGGCGGTCGCTGAGGGTGCGGGTCATTTCCTCGGGTGTCTCCTCCGGGTACCAGCGTTCGATCACGGTGAGGAAACGACGTCGGACTCCGTGCGCCAGCGTGTTGACCTGAACCGAATCCGCGATGTGGTGGATGAAGTAGACCAGCAGAGCGACGTCGGCGATCGCGAGGAGCACCGCAAAGTTGACGGCGATGTGCGGCACGAAGGGCGAGGCGAGGTCGTCCGAGGCCGAGCGAATGGTCCGCAGCACCAGCAGCGTGTAAATGAACGTGGAGACCAGCACGCCCAGGACCACCTGGTTGATGCGGTCCGCCATGAAGTTCCGCACCAACCGGGGGCCGTAGGTGGAACTCGCGGTGGCCACCACCGAAATGGTGATCGAGAACGCGGTCGCGGCAACCCCCAGCATGGAACCGCCGATGGCCGAGAGCATCGAGCGGGACCCGTCGATTCCCACGGCATAGACCCAGTCGACCCAGATGCTGTCCGAATCCGGGGGGATCATTCGGTCCAGGCCCACCATGAGCTGCGCCAGAAGAATTGCACCGAGCACACAGGCTGCGGGGACGAACCACAGTTGATTGACCAGTCTGCGCCAGAATCCGGATTTCTTGTTCACGGAAACAGCCTAGTTCGGCGGATTCCCAGGTCTGAGGAATTGCTGATCTGCGTGCCCTGTGGCGCTGCGACAGCTAACCGTCGAGGTCGAGGGGGGGTATCAGCCTTGCTCGAGCAGGCCGTGCGTCCGCCGGATCCGATCGAGCCACCAGTCCCGCCGCTCCCCCGTCACAGCGAACTCCTCCAGCAGACCTTCGTCCACGGCAACGTCACGCACGGGGATGAAGCCGTCCTGCGGTTTGAGCGGTTCGCGGGTTACGTCCGCCTCCATGAGGGACAACGTCCCCAGTCCACACGCGTACGGCAGCTCGGGTAGCGCGGCGGCCAGCGCAACACCGGCGCGGATTCCTACCGAGCTGTCGATCGCTGAGCTGACGACGGCGGGCAGTCCCGCTTCCCGGACAATCTCGACTACTCGACGCACTCCCCCGAGCGGGGCCACTTTCACGATGATCAGGTCAGCTGCACCGGCACGGGCCACCGCGAGCGGATCTTCAGCCTTGCGCACAGACTCGTCCGCGGCGATCTTCAGGCCAATGTTCTTGTCCCGCAGCCTCTGACGCACGGCGGCCAGGCCCTCGATGCTGGCTACCGGTTGTTCGGCGTACTCGAGATCGAATGCCGCCAACTCGGTCAGCGCGGCGACGGCCTGATCCTCGTCCCAGCCCATGTTCGCGTCCACGCGAAGCTCGGCGTCCGGAAGGAGGTCGCGGACGGCAGCCACGCGAGCGACGTCGTCAGCCGAAGTCTGGCCACGCTCGGCGACTTTGATTTTCACGGCGGGGACCGCTCCGCCGTATCCATCGAGCACGTCAGCCACCCGGCCCGCGGGAACCGCCGGAACCGTCGCGTTGACGGGGATGGTCGTCCGAAGGGGTGCCGGGAATCCTTGCCAGGCTGCTTCAATGCCGGCGCGAAGCCACTGGGAGGCTTCCGCGTCTTGGTATTCGGGGAACGGTCCGAACTCGCCCCACCCCGCGGGGCCCTGGAAGATCGCGGTCTCGCGAACCGTGACCCCACGGAACTTCACGCGCATTGGAAGCGCGACCACGCGGACGGTATCGAGGAAATCTTCGACGGGCGGGAGGTTTAGGGCGTACAGGGAGGTCATGCCTCAAGGGTAGGCGCGCATGGGGCTGCATAGATCAACCCGCCCTTGAACATGCAAACGGTCCGACTGGAGAATCCAGCCGGACCGTTCGCTCAGGTCCATCCATCACACCGCGCGGCGGCGAGTGATGAAGAATTCAGACCTTACTTGCCCTGTTCAACGCCCATGCCGGGCACGGCGTCGTCCTTGGAGTTGTCCTTGACAGCCTTTTCGATGCGCTCACCGATGGTGGCGTCAACGTTCTTCCAGTACTGGAAGGCGTTGGACAGCACCGGCTCCTGCACGCCGTCCAGGGCGCCGGCAACGGTCTCGACGAATCCGTCACGCTCTGCGTCAGAGAAGACCTCGCGGACCAGGATGCCTGCCTGGACGAAGTCGCCGTCGTCCTGACGGAGTTCCTGAGCCCCGCGCACCAGCGCGCCGTCATCTTCCCAGCCGTTGTCCACGGGACCGGTCTCGTCCGACCAGGAGTCACCGAAGGAGTTGGGCACGTACGTGCGGCGGTCACCGCTGTGGTCGTACCACATGTTGCCCTCGAAGTTGTAGGTGTGCACCTCGTTCTTCGGGCGGTTGACCGGCAGCTGCTGGAAGTTGGTGCCAATGCGGTAGCGCTGAGCATCCGCATAGGCGAAGTTACGACCCAGCAGCATGCGGTCCGGGCTCATGCCGATTCCGGGAACCACGTTGGCCGGGGAGAAACCGGCCTGCTCGATCTCCGCGAAGAAGTTCTTCGGGTTGCGGTTCAAGGTCATGGTGCCGACCTTGTGACGCGGGTAGTCCTTCTTGGAAATCGTCTTGGTGACGTCGAAGGGGTTGAAGCGGTAGGTCTTGCCCTCTTCGTAGGGGATGACCTGCACGTAGCAATCCCACGAGGGGTGCTCGCCGCGCTCAATCGCATCGAACAGGTCGCGGCGGTGAGCCTCGGCGTCAGAGCCGGCCAGAGCCTCGGCCTCGTCGTTGGAGAGGAACTCCACACCCTGATTGCTGATGAAGTGCCACTTGACCCAGAACTTCTCGCCGGCCTCGTTGACCCACATGAAGGTGTGGGATCCGTAGCCGTTCATGTTGCGCCAGGTCTTCGGCAGACCACGGGGACCCATCAGGTAGGTCACCTGGTGAGCGGACTCGGGGTTCTGAGTCCAGAAGTCCCACTGCATGGTGGCGTCACGCAGACCGGAGTCCGGCAGACGCTTCTGCGAGCGGATGAAGTGCGGGAACTTCATTGGGTCGCGCACGAAGAAGATGGGGGTGTTGTTACCGACCAGGTCGAAGTTGCCCTCTTCGGTGTAGAACTTCAGCGCGAAACCGCGCACGTCACGCCAGGTGTCCGGGGAGCCCAGCTCGCCGGCCACGGTGGAGAAACGAGCCAACATGTCGGTCTTCTTACCCGGCTGCAGGAAGTCGGCTTTGGTCCACTTCGAGACGTCTTCGGTGACCTCGAAGGTGCCGAAAGCACCGGAACCCTTGGCGTGCGGACGACGCTCGGGAACGTTCATGCGGTTGAAGTGCTGCAGGGTCTCCACCAAGTGGTGGTCATGCAGAACGATCGCCCCATCGGGGCCGGTGGTCAGCGAGTTGCGGTCGCTGACTGCAGGGATACCTGCCTGAGTGGTGGAACCAGTGCCGTGCGGTGTGGTTTCCGTCATCACGTACTCCTTGGTTGGGTTTGGGTCGGGTGAACAAACCGGTCTGCCCAGGTGGGTTTTCCGGAGAACTAAGGGTCTACGCCAGCACGGCCATCTTGTCAGCCTGCACGGCCGAGCAATCGGAACACACGCCCTGGTAGACGACATCGGCCACGTGGATGTTCATTCCATGGGTGTCAGCGGGGGTCAGACAAGGAGCGTGCCCAACAGCGCAGGCAACGTCCTCGATACGCCCACACACCGTGCACACCGCATGGTGATGGTTATCCTCCACCCGAGTCTCATACCGGGACGGAGAGTTGGCCAGGTCGAGCTGGCGTAACAATCCGGCGTTGGTGAGTGAGTGGAGCACCACGTAGATGGACTGCACGGTGATGCTGGGCATTACCGTGCGGACGGCAGCGAGCACCTCGTCCGCGGTGGCGTGCGGGGAACGCTCAAGAGCGTCCAGCACGGCCAACCGAGGCTTGGTAACTCGCAGCCCGGCCTCTCGGATCCGCGCAGCCCACGGCACGGGCGCGACGGCGGTGTCGCCGAAGCTCTCCTGGCCCTTGGGCTGCTCGGATGATGTGGTCGAGGTCATACCTGGACTATGTCATATTTTGAGTTACTCATCAAAAGGTTTCGTGGGGGTTAACGAAGTGTGGCTGGCGTGGGTTGAGCCGCTGGCGCACCCACCCTTCAATCGGCCGACCGCCTTCCGGCCCGCTCCGCAAAAGCGTCTATAGCGGCGAGCACCTCGTCGCTGCGCCAGAAAGGGCCGAGCTGATGTTCGGCTTTTGATTTCACGATGCCTGCCTCCACCAATGCCCGTAGCGGCGGGTAGATGTTCGGCCGTTTCACCCCGAGCTCCTCAGCTGCGGCAGCACTGTTGAGCACTGGCCGGCGGGCCAGAACATCGAGTAGTTTCCAGGCGTTGGAGTTTCGCCGGGCTTTGAGACGCTCATCCCAGCTCAGGCGAATCTGCTCGATGTCCGCCACCAGCCTGCGGGCATTGTTGACAGCACGCCGCGAAGCATCTGTGAACTGGCGAACTATCGGCTCCACATCCCCCGCCCGATATGCCGTCAGGGCTACGTGATACCCCTCGACGTCGGCCAAGAGCCCCGCCGAAACGGGAACCGCAACATTCCTAGTTACACCCCGATGTCGCAGCATCGACTGCACAAGCGCACGGCCAGTTCGGCCGTTGCCGTCGCTGAAGGGGTGAATGGTCTCGAACTGAGCGTGCGCCACAGCCACAGATGTAAGCGGAGACAACGATGAATCGTTCATGAAGACCACCAGGTCGTCCATGAGATGCGGAATATGTGGATGATGCGGGGCCACGTAGGTAGCACCTACCGGAGAGTCGGAGCGCGCCCCGATCCACACGGGTTGATCGCGCCATTCCCCCGGAGTGTGCCGAGGCTGATCCCCCATGAGCACTCGATGCACTTCGCGAATCGATGCCACAGTGAGATCGCGAGCCAGGTCGATTGCGGCTCGCATCGCCAACGTGTTCGCCGTGATCTCCTCTGCATTACGGCTTCGTTTTGCACCGAGTTCAGCACTGAAAATCGCCCGGGCCGAAGCCGTCAGGTTTTCGATTTGCAATGACGACGCCGCTTCCGATCGCAGCAGCACCGGTGCGAATGACGCAATCTGTTGACCCACTTCCGCGTCAAAGCGTGCAAGTTCTCGCTCGGCATCTTCTGCGGCTCGACGGATGTCAGAACTGAGTATGGGATCTCTACCAGCAATGGCCGGCACTACGGCCGAACGATAGGCCGCGCCCCGCGCACCTCGTTCCGTACCGACACCCCACGTGGTCTGAGTAGCAGGAACCCACAGCTGTTCCTCGTGGCGGATGGGTGGCCACCCCTGGTGTTCAGTCATAACGATGCTCCGATGGATTATGAGTTACTCCAGTTTCTCATAATTTTCTCATCGCGCATTATGACTTCTAAATGCATGTCACTCGAACGGCCTGATTACATGCCCAACGGGCCCGTCGCCCTTAAACTCAGCAAGAGCCCCCACCTCACCAAGTAAGGCAGCCACTCACAGTGTTCAACCACGCATCCTTCATCTGGGGTGCCGCAGACATCCTCCGCGGCACCTACAAGCAGCACGAGTACGGTGACATCATTTTGCCGTTCACGGTCCTGTTCCGACTGGATGCGGTGCTGGCACCCACCAAGGAAGCCGTCCTTGAGGCCATCGGCCCCACCTACGTGGACACCGAGCCGCCCATCGCAATGATTCGAAGCCGCACGGATCACGGCTACAGCTTCTTCAACCGCTCCCAGCACGACCTCAAGTCCTTGCAAGGCGATCCGGACAACCTCGAAGAAAACCTCCGCGACTACGTCAACGCGTTCTCCGGCAACGTTCGTGACATCTTTCAGCGTTACAAGTTCGAGGACACCATCGTGGACCTCGCCTCCCACGATCTCCTGTTGCAGATCCTCCAGCACTTCTCCAAGGCCAACCTCCATCCTGATGCGGTCAGCAACGAGAAGATGGGCCATATCTTCGAGGAGCTGATCCGCAAATTCGCGGAAGCCTCCAACGAAACCGCCGGTGAGCACTTCACCCCGCGCGAGGTCATCGACCTCATGGTCACGCTCCTCCTCAACGGCGAGGAAGATCTCTCAACACCCGGCGTGATCCGCGAGGTCTACGACCCCACCGCCGGCACCGGCGGCATGCTCTCCGTTGCCGACGACAAAATCAAGAAACTCAACAGCCAAGCCCAGGTCAACCTCCTCGGCCAAGAGATCAATCCCGCCTCTTACGCCATTTGCAAGGCGGACATGGTGGTCAAGGGCCAGCCCATCGACAACATCGTCCTGGGCAACACCCTCACCAACCCTGCGTTCGAGAACCGCACCTTCCACTACTGCCTTTCCAATCCCCCGTTCGGCGTGGACTGGAAGCAGAACCGCAAGGAGGTCGAGTCCGAACACACCCTCGCTGGGTTCAGCGGCCGCTTCGGCCCGGGCCTCCCCCGTGTCTCGGACGGCTCGCTCCTCTTCCTCATGCACTTGATCTCCAAAATGCGTGAGCCCAATGCCAGCCAGCCGGAAACCGCAGCGGGCCGCGCGGCCATCGTTCTCAATGGTTCCCCGCTCTTCACCGGCGGCGCAGGCTCAGGCGAGTCCAACATCCGCAAATGGATCCTCGACAACGACTATTTGGAAGCCATCATCGGCCTCCCCACGGACATGTTCTACAACACCGGCATCTCCACCTACATCTGGGTACTGTCCAAGGACAAGGCCCCGGAACGCCGTGGCAAAGTCCAGCTCATCGACGCCACCGACATGTTCGTCAAGATGCGCAAATCCGTGGGTTCCAAGCGCAAGGAACTATCGCCCCAAAACATTGAGGACATCGCCGCCCTTTACGACGAGTTCGCCGACTCCAAACGCTCCAAGATCTTCCGCACCGAGGACTTCTTCTACCGAACCATCACGGTCGAGCGTCCCCTCAAATTGAACTTCGCCTACACCGCCGACCGCATCGAACGCGTGATGGCAGCCAAACAGATCGCGAAGCTCCCCGCCGACGACGCCGCTTCGCTCCGTTCCGCCCTCGACCTCCAGTCCCAGCGTTCGTCCGGTGAGGCCTTCACCAACCGAGATAGCTTCAGCAAGCACCTGACGGATGTGCTGAATGAAGCGGGTCTCGCCCTGAAACCAGCGGTTCTCAAAGTAGTCGTCAACGAGCTCAGCGAACGGGATGGGGATGGCGAGGTCGTGCTCAACCGGGTTCGCAAGCCAGAGCCGGACTCCACACTGCGGGATACCGAGAACGTTCCCTGGGATCAGGACATCCACGAGTACCTGGAACGTGAGGTAAAGCCTTTCGTTCCTGATGTATGGATCGACGAATCCAAAACTCGAGAAGGTGCAGAAATTCCGTTCACTCGGCACTTCTACGAGTACGTACCCCCGCGACCGCTGGAAGAGATTGACCGTGATCTCGATGAGGTACTGGGCCGCATTCGCGCGCGGCTGGAAGAGGTGAAGCGGTGATGACGATAGCTTCTGACACGGGATGGATCTTTTCAGTACCGAAGGAGTGGCGCATAGTTCCTCTCGGTTCTGCTTTCCAAGAGCGAAAAGAACAAACTACTTCAGAAAATGACGCACCGCTGTCAGTGACAAAATCCGGTGTAGTTGAGCAACTTGGGGATGTTGCTCTGTCCTACGACGGTGCACCCAAGAAGCGAGTCAAATTAAATGATTTGGTAATCAATAGCCGCTCTGACCGGAAGGGATCCTCCGGGTTGGCACCCCGTGATGGTTCGGTGTCCGTCATAAATACCGTCTTGGAGCCTCGCTCCATCGTTCCCAAATTTGCTCACCATCTAATTCGCAGCTATGGATTTCAAGAAGAATTTTATCGATTCGGAACTGGTATCGTGGCCGACCTATGGAGCACGCGATGGTCGGAGATGAAAAATATAGCCATTCCGGTTCCGCCTCTTCATGAGCAGCAGCGGATCGCGGACTACCTCGACCACGAGACCGCCGAAATCGATGCCTTCATCAATGACCAACAAAAGTTTATTGAACTGCTCGTTGAGCACCGAATGGCTAGCGTGGGAACTAAAATTCGATACCCAAGCATATTTCATGATAGCTCGCTCTTGAAACATGAATTGGCCCCACTTAAGCGGTTTGGACACGTATCTCTAGGAAAGATGCTCGACACAAAGGCTGCGTCAGGCGATGATTTACATCTGGACTACCTGAGAGCAGCCAATGTCCAACCAATGGGATGGCTCAAATTGGACGACATGAAGAAGATGCGTTTTACTACGAACGAAAAGCGCGCATTGGACCTCAGAGAGGGAGATGTCGTTGTCGTTGAGGGCGGTGTCGGTGGATATGGGCGCGCGGCGTTCGTCCCCAAAAACCTACCTGAAACTGGCTTTCAGAACTCCATCATTCGAGTACGCCCAACACTCGATAATGACGGGCGTTATCTCACCTACGCGTTGATTTTATTGCGTCACCGTGGATATATAACGACAGTATCGTCGGTGGCCTCCATGCCTCATTTCACCGCAGAAAAGGTCGCCCGCACCCCCATACCCATAGCAACCTTGGACGAACAACGAGGCACCGCCGACTCTCTTGACGATCTTTGGCAGTCACATGAAGTCCTGTCATCCGAAGCTGCGCAGGCGATCGCCCTCGCCCGCGAACGCCGCGCCGCACTCATCACAGCTGCGGTCACGGGTCAGATCGACGTCACAGCAAAGAACAAACCTGCAGCAGAACAGCTCGAAGACGACATCGCTCAGGGTCTATACAAGGAGTCCTAGTGAACGCACTGCACCAGGAGAAGGAGCTACAGCGGGAGATCGCTGAGTACCTCGGAGATCATGGGTGGCTGAACTCCCCCAATTCCTCGGGCTATGACAGGGAGCGGGCATTGTTCCCCGAGGATGTCCTGGGTTGGCTCGAGGACACCGATCCGGACAATTTCGCCCGCATCGTTCCGGATACCGACAACGAGGCCGCCCGTGCCAAGGGTGAACGTCGGATCCTGGATCGCATCGCGAGTCAGCTGGAGCAACCGGAAAACGACGGTGGCGGCGTCCTCAATGTCCTCCGCAAGGGGTTCTCGGTTCCCGGTGCCCGACAGTTCAAGATGCTCCAGATGCCCCCAGCAGATGATCGCAATCCCAACATCGTGGAGAAGTACGCCAAGAACCGCCTGCGCGTAGTGCAAGAAGTTCGCTACTCCACGAAAAAAGCAGACCGCATCGACCTGGTGCTGTTTCTTAATGGTCTGCCAATGGCAACCATCGAGATCAAGACCAACTACACGCAGTCGCTCCAGGATGCGATCCAGCAGTACAAGCTCGATCGCCTCCCCGCAGGCGAGCCACTGCTCACCCCATTTCGCGGGGCCTTGGTGCATTTCGCCCTGACAGACAACGACGTGTACATGACCACTGATCTCAAAGGTGGGGAAACGTTCTTCCTCCCCTTCAATAAGGGGCATAACAACGGAACGGGCAATCCTCCGTGCCCGGATGGTGCCAAGTCTTCCTACTTCTGGCACGAGATCCTGGACAGGGACACCTGGATCAACATCCTGACCAAGTTCGTCTACGTGAACCATCAGAAGAAAAAGGACCCCAAGACCGGCCGGGAAACTACTAAGGCCCAGATCCGCTTCCCTCGCTACCACCAGTGGCGGGCCGTCACTCGTTTAACCCAGGCAGCTCGCGTGGATGGACCTGGCAACAAGTATTTGATCCAGCACTCGGCGGGTTCGGGTAAAACCGACTCCATTGCCTGGACGGCCCACCGCATGGCGAGTCTCCACACGGCGGAGGGCGAGAAGGTCTTCGACACCGTCTTCGTGATTGCGGACCGTCAGGTGCTGGATCGCCAGCTGCAGGACGCTGTAGACCAGCTTGTGAACACGACGGGCCAGTTCCAGCCGATCACCTCGGGCAATGAGGGCTCCAAGACCAAGAAGCTCCTGGAAGCGCTGACGGCTGGCGTACCGATCATCGGCGTAACTCTCCAGACCTTCCCCTATGCGTTATCCAAGATTCGCGAGGAAGGCGGAACCTTCGCGGGCAAGCGCTTTGCCGTGATCGCGGACGAGGCGCATTCGTCGCAAACGGGCGCGGCGGCGTCGTCGGTGAAGGACCTGTTGTATTTGAACGACCCCTCGGCAGCGCACGTGGGCGAGGACACCGAGCTGGAACCCGGTGCTGACCAGGACGCGCTAGTACAAATGGCCGCTCAGGCCGATGACGGTAAGCGCATCAGCTACTTCGCCTTCACGGCTACTCCCAAAGCCAAGACCTTAGACCTCTTTGGCGTCAAGGTAGGGGACGGCAAACCCCAGCCGTTCGACCTGTACTCGATGAAGCAGGCCATCCAGGAGGGTTTCATCCTGGATGTGCTCAAGAACTACACCTCGTACGAATTGGCCGCTCGAATCGCACTGCGAGGCACCGACCTCGAGAACGTGCCGGAGGGCAGGAAGCGGGAGGCAGCGGCGTCGTCAACAGAAACTGAGGTGGACGTGCGCAAGGGAACGCGCGCGTACATCGGATTCGTGGAGCTGCACCCCACCAACGTGGATTCGAAGGTGGGCGTCATCATCAAGCACTACCTGAATACGGTGCGACACGAACTGGGTGGGCGCGCCAAGGCCATGGTGGTCACCGGCTCCCGCGCGGCGGCGGTGCGGTATCAGCGTGCGTTCCAGAAGCACATCGAGCAGGAAAATCTGCCGTTGAAAACGCTGGTTGCGTTCTCAGGATCTCTGCCGGACCCGGATGTCTCCGCTCTCCCGGGTGTGGAGGTGCCCGAGGTGACGGAATCCTCCATGAACCCCGAGCGCCACGGGCGGGACCTGGCCGAGCTGTTCAAGCAGGACGACCAGAACATCCTGGTGGTTGCCAATAAGTATCAAACTGGGTTCGATCAACCGCTGTTGGTTGCTATGTACGTGGACAAGCAGCTTTCCGGAATCGCGGCGGTGCAGACTCTGTCACGCCTGAATCGCCGAGCGGACGGCAAGGACAACACGTACGTGTTGGACTTCGCCAATGACCCGGACAAGATTCTCGAGGCGTTCCAGGAGTACTACCAGGAAGCCGAGATTGAGACCGCCTCAGACCCGGACCTGGTGGCCAAGCAGATGACCAAGCTGGATGCTTCGGGCATCTACACGCGAGGCGAGGTCAACCAAGTGTGGACCGCGTGGGCCAAGGTGCGGGGTAAGCACAGTGGCCTGTCTGCGGGCATGGACCCCGCGGTCGAGCGGTTCATGCACAAGTGGGAGCGCGCAATTTATGACGACGACGCCGAGGCCCGCCAGGAGCTCGAAGAGTTCCGTTCGCTGCTGACCAACTTTGTGAAGGCGTACGCGTTCTTCTCCCAGATCTTGAACTTCGGGGACGAGTACTACTTGAAGTTGTCGGTGTTCGCGGATCTGTTGGCGCGTCGGCTCAATTCGGAGCTGGATTCGGGAGCGCGGGAGATCGTCGACGCCGATGACGTGGTGCTCACCCACTACCGCCTGGAGAAGCAGCGCGAGGCAGATTTGAAGCTCCGAGAGGGCGAGGCCTCTGGGCTGCAGGGTATGACCGAGGCCGGGATGAAGCGCGAGCAGGAGCGGAAGCGGGCTGCCAAGGCGGAGTTGATCGAGAGGGTCAATGAACTGTTCGGGGATTTGGAACTCGGGGAACAGTTCCTGGTGGCTGGTATGGAGCAGTACACGTCCATCGTGGCTGAGGACGAGAAGCTCAAGATGCAGGCGCGGAACAACACCAAGGCGGACTTCGCGTTCTCACCGCACTTGGTGGAGCGTTCTGGTGACGGGGTTTGGTCTCAGCAGATGGGGTCGGCCGAGTTTTCCAAGCGGTTGCAGGAGCTGGGGCAGCGGGAGTTGGTGTCGCTGCTGCTGGCTAACGGGTTGTATGAGCGGTTGCGTGGGGAGGCTAGTTAGGGCCACGGGTACCGTTTCGAATATTTCGATTATTTACTACACTGGAGTCATGACAACCAACGCCCAGGAACGATCAACCGTGGCGCCCAGCCCTGCGCATAAGGAAGAGCTCAAGGCTCTTTCTCGATTCCTCGATGGCACTCCCGCCGCGAAAGACAGGCAGATCCCCTACCTTGTGTCCCCCGCTGGCGACAAGCAGGAGATCCCCGCAGAGGTCTACTTCTTGCTTACTCACGTGGTGGACGCGCTCGCCAACGATCGAGGCGTGTCTGTGGTGCCTACCAACACAAGGCTGACCACCCAACAAGCCGCCGATCACCTTGGGATCTCCCGCCCAACGTTGGTAAAGCTGTTGGAGCAAGGTGACATCCCTTTCACGAAAGTTGGCAGGCATCGCAGAGTGCTTCTGACTGACCTCGTTGGTTACGAAAAAGATCTAGAGGAACGACGTCGCGAAGGTCTCCGACTGGCGACCCAAGAAGCAGCGAACGACGGCACCTACTTCGACACTCCAACAGACTCGTCCACTCGGTGACCGATTATGTCGTTTCCAGTGGTACTCGATGCCTGTGTGCTGATCCCGATGCCAATCACAGATCTACTCCTTCGCTTAGCAACAGCCAAACAGTTCAGGCCGCTTTGGTCGGATGAAATTTTGGACGAGGTAGAGCGTAACTTGGTAGGGAAGCTCAGCAAGGAGCCATCAAGCGCCCGCAGGCGAGTAGACGCCATGCGGAACTTCTTCCCCGACTGCTCTTGTAGAGAACTACGAGAGCTTAGTGCCAGGCATGACCAGCGATCTCAAGGACCGGCACGTGCTGGCAGCTGCGGTGCGAGCAGGTGCTGAGCTCATTGTTACTTTCAATGGGAAAGACTTCCCCGCCACCTCGCTCAGGCCTTACGACATTGGGGTTAGATCTCCCGATGACTTCCTACTCGATCAATTGGACTTAGACACTCCAACGGTGTGCGCGATCGCTCATGAAGTGGTCACAGATATGCGTAATCCGAAGATAACTTGGGGTGAATATCTTCACGGACTATCCCAGGCGGGACTGCCACTGTTCGCCAATGAACTAGCTCAGAAAGCACCTTCGTTCGCAGCCGGTCACGAGGGCGCACCTCAGCGGAGATTTGGTCAATCTCGGACCGTTGACAATTGAGCACGCTCTCGAGCTGGCGGAGGCCATTGCGGAAGACGATCTCTACAAGGTCGGGTTCACCCGGCGCCAAGCAGGACGGGGTACTGCGCAATCACGGTGTACGGCGGGAGGGAAACGTGGGCGACGTCGTCGTCTTTTCGATCATCGACCGCGAGTGGCCCACCGTGCGGCTGGGGCTGAGTGAGAAAGTCCGGTCATTCACCGATTAGGGTCTGACATGCGCGTTCAGTGCATCGTAAGCCACCGCCGAGTAACCACGCCTCCAGCTCCGGAGGCCGCCGCGCTATTGGCGGTAGGTTCGGAGGCATGGTCGGCAGTGTCAGGGAGACAACACATCTCATTCCGGGGGTAGCTGTCTGCCTTCTGGTTGCCGGCGTTTCTTGGCTCGTTTCGGGAGCCATTCCAGGACTCAGTGCCCTCTTGATCGCCATTTTGTTAGGTGCCCTGTGGCGCAATCTGCTGCCGCTCCCGGAGACCTTGAACTCCGGCGTGGACTTCTCCTCCGTGAAGCTGCTGCGCACGGGGATCATCCTTCTGGGCTTCCAATTGTCACTGTCGACCATTCTCGACCTGGGCCCGGGCGTACTGCTCGTGGTGATCCTGGCCGTTGCCGTGACCTTCGGGGCAACACTGTGGATGGGGCAGCTGATGGGCATCGGTCTGGCCCAGCGGTTAGTGATCGCGTCCGGGTTCTCGATCTGTGGCGCGGCTGCCGTGGCCGCGACAGAGGACACCGCCAAAGCGAGCAAAGAAGAAACAGCTACGGCTCTAGCCCTGGTGGTCTTTTTCGGAACCATCATGATTCCCCTGGCGCCTTTCCTGGGTCGCCTGATCGGACTATCCGACGAATCCTTAGGAATGTGGATCGGCGGCTCCACGCACGAGGTGGCCCAGGTGGTGGCGGCGGGCGGCGCCGTCGGCGGAGGTGCGTTGGTTGTTGCCGTGACTGTGAAGTTGGCCCGTGTGCTCATGCTGGCCCCGGTCATCGCTGGCATCACCGTGTACATGAACAGGAGAGGCGAGCAGCGCACCGGCAAGCGCCCACCCTTGGTCCCGCTGTTCGTGGTGGGTTTCGTGATCGCCATGCTGGTCCGCTCAGCCGGGGTTCTCCCAGAAGGAGTTCTCGAGGTCTTACAAGTTGTGCAGACCCTTCTACTGGCTGCCGCCATGTTCGCGTTGGGGCTGGGCGTGCATTTCAAATCTCTACTGAAGGTGGGTGGACGCCCGGTGATCCTGGGGCTGCTCTCCACGTTGGTGATCATGGCAGTGTCGCTGGGTGGGACGTTGGTGTTTCCGCCGGCGTAGCGAACGTGGTCAATTCGAAGCCCATTGCCTCACATGAATCAGATTATGACCGGTTAGACATGAATTACCCTCTGTAGTGTTGCGCATCACACAATGACGGTAAGAATGGACAACGCCGGTTTTCGCGACCGCGCGGCGCCTTTTGATCCTCGCGCCCATGCCGAGCGATTTTTCTCCAACAGTGATCTACGGAGGCAATATGCCTAGTTCCATCAGTCGACGCTCATTGCTCACGGGCATGACGTCACTGTCCGCACTGGCCGTACTTTCCGGCTGCGCCTCGGGGCCCCGCGCCACCGATCGCTCCGAACAGCTCGTGTGGTCCACCTACAACGTGGGCACGGGCACCTACAACGACCTCGCCGCCATAGCCAATACGCTGACCGGTAAAACGGGTCGCCAGATCCGACTCATGACCTCTGACACCGGCATTGGCCGCTTAGCTCCACTGATCAACGGCACCGCTCAGTACTCCCGAGCGGGCGACGAGTACTACTACGCCTTTGAAGGCAACGACGAGTTCGCCTCCGAACAGTGGGGACCCCAACCCCTGCGCCAGGTGTGGACACCCCCGGGCAACTACGGCGTGCTGGTTCGCAAGGACAGCGGCATCGAGACTGTGGCCGACCTCAAGGGCAAAAAGTACCCTCGCCTGGTCGCCAGCACGTCCATGAACCGCAAGTTGGAGGCCATCCTCAATTACGGCGGTCTCACCGGGTCGGACGTCGAAATGGTGGACATCTCCTACGGCGGCCAGATCGAGGCGGTCAAGACCGGACAGCTGGACGCCATGTATCAAAACGTGGTGGGCGCCAACGTGGAGGAACTTGCTTCGCAGTACCCGATCCGCTGGCTGGACCTGGGCGGCAACGACCAGTCCCGCTACGAAACCTGGGAAGAACTCGCCCCCATGGTCATCCCCGGTCGATTCACGGACGGCGCAGGCATGGCCGACGGCGAGTCCGCGGTCAACATGCAGTACTCCATTCCCTTGACCACCCTGGCGGAGCGCCCCTACGACGAGGTCACTCGCTTGGTCACAGCGATGGACAAGTACTTCGAGGACTACAAGAACGCCACCCCGGACGCCAAGAACTTCGCCTTCGACCAGATCCTGCTGGACCCGATGGTGGTCCCGTTCCACGAGGCCATGGTCGATTTCCTCAAGGAGAAAGGTCGCTGGACCAAAGACCTTCAAACCCGCAACGACGCCCTGCTGGACAGGGAACAACGGATGGCGGAGGCCTGGCCGGACTTCTGGGAGCAGCATAAGAACGACCCCGAGGTGCCCGCCAAGTGGGTCGATTGGAAGCGCGAGAACCTACCCAAGCTCCCCACCATCGATGACCTTCCCAACTCTTCAGATAACGGAGGTGCGGCATGAGCACCGTCCAGCAACCCGCCAAATCCGCCGGTCAGCCATCCGCTCAGTCCGTGGCGCAGGATGTGGATCCGTTCGCCGATACCCACGCGCACGCCGGCGACGCCGTGCTCCATGACCACAACCCTCGCCTGACCCCCTTCTGGCGCGGGGTCATTATCGCGCTGTCCGTCGCCGGCATCCTCCTGACCATGAACCAGGTGTTCTTCTGGAACATCGGTGGTCTGGCAGTCCTGACGAATACGTTCCTGTACCTGCTCATCGCGTGCTTCGTGCCGATCGTTTTCATCGCCACCCCGCTGGTCAAGAAGAAGGAGCCGGCCAAGGGCGCAGAGACTACTGAACGATCTGACGGCGATGGTTCCTCGGCAGCGCGCCCTGGCAAGACCGCCGACGCCGCTCGCGGAGTTCCGTGGTACGACATCCTTCTGATTCTGGTCACCATTGGCACGTGCGGGTACTTCGCTGTGAACGGTGTGAAGATCCAGGAATACGGCTGGCAGTTCATTGCGCCCACTCTGGCCACCGTGCTCAGTTTCGTGTTCTGGATCATCGTGCTGGAGGCTCTGCGTCGCGGGTCCGGCTGGATCGTGACCGTGATTGCTTTCGCGTTCTCGGTGTACCCATTATTCGCCGGTGCCATTCCGCTCTCCTTCCTGCAGGGCATCTCTTACGACCTGCCCACACTGGCCCAGGTTCACACCATGGGCGCGGACAGTGTCCTGGGGCTGCCGCTTCAGACCGCTGGCACCATCCTGGTGGGTTTCTTGCTGTTCGGTACCGTGCTCCAGCACACCGGCGGCGCGGACTTCTTCCACAACCTGTCCATGGCAATCTTCGGCCGCTACCGCGGTGGTTCCGCCAAGGTCTCCGTGGCAAGCTCCGCAGCCATGGGCATGATGAGCGGTTCGGCCGTCTCCAACGTTCTGACCACCGGCCCCATGACCATCCCAGCCATGAAGAAGTCCGGGTTTAGCTCCAAGGTGGCCGGCGCGGTGGAGGCAACAGCCTCCTCCGGTGGTTCCATCACCCCGCCCATCATGGGCACCGCGGCATTCCTGATGGTGTCCTTCGTGGGTGTGCCTTACACCAACATCCTCATCGCCGCGACGATCCCAGCCCTGCTCTACTACCTGGGCATCTTCTTCCAGATCGACGGCTATGCCGCGCAGCGCGGTCTGCGCGGCACCGCCAAGCACCTATTGCCCCGTGCGGGTGCCTCGCTGATCGCCGGCTGGCCGTACCTGGCCGCACTCGGTCTACTGACCGTCATGCTCTTCGTGGGAGATTCCGAATCCCAGGTCCCCTTCTGGGTAGTCGGTCTGCTGCTGGTCATCGCATTGATCAAGCCCGGCCTGAAGTTCGGTCCCTCGCAGTGGATCGACCTGGGCGTGGACGTGGGCAAGACCCTCGGTCAGATCGTGGCCATCATTGCCGGTGTGGGTCTGATCCTGGGTGGCTTGAGCGCCACCGGTGTGGCCCTGTCACTGTCGCGTGACCTGGTGGCCTTGGTGGGCGACAACGTCATACTGCTCCTCGTGGCCGGCGCAGCAGTGTGTTTCGTGCTCGGTATGGGGTTGACCATCTCCGCCGCGTACGTGTTCCTGGCCATCGTGATGGTCCCAGCGGTGACCGCCCTGGGCGTCGATCCGATCGCCGCACACCTGTTCGTGATCTACTGGGCCTCGGTCTCCTACATCACCCCGCCCGTGGGATTGGCAGCCTTTGCTGCCGCCGGTATCTCCAAGGCCTCGCCAATGGCTACCTGTTTCTCTGCCATGAAACTCGGAGCGGTCAAATACGTGGTGCCGTTCGGCTTCGCCCTCAACCCCGCCCTGGTTGCCCAGGCGCCCCCGGGAGAAGTTGCCCTGGCCTTCGTGTTCAGCTTGATCGCCGTCTATGCACTGGCAGCGGCCATCGGCGGCTGGATGTCCTTCGTGGACCGCCAGGTCCCGATTCCCTTCCGTGTCCTACTGGCAGTGGGCGGATTCATGATGTTCCTGCCCGGTCTCGTAGTGACCTTAATCGGTCTGGCCATCGTGGTCGTCTCTGCGGTGGTGGTTCGCATCATGAAACCTGCACCGGTGATTGACCCGGACACCGGCCAAATAGCCCGCATTCCCCAAGCCGAAGAAAAGGAGCCCGCTCAGTGACTTCTGCTGACAACACCGTGACGGTGGACATCCAGGATGGCATCGCCGTGATCACCATCGACCGCCCCGAGGTACGCAACGCCATCAACGCGACCGTTCTCGGCCAAATTTCCCAGGCCTTGGATGAGCTGGCCGCCAACGACGACGCTCAGATCGTGATCTTCACGGGTGCCGGCGAAAAGGCCTTTGTGGCCGGTGCTGACATCAATGAGCTGGCCGTCCGCAAGCCGAAGGACGGCCTGCGCGCCGCAATGCAGGGTGTCTACGAAAAGGTCGAACAGTTCCACAAGCCGACCATCGCCGCGGTCAACGGTTATGCCTTCGGCGGGGGCCACGAGCTGGCCTTGTCGTGTGACATCAGGATCGCGTCCACCAACGCCCAGTTCGCCCTACCAGAGACCAGCCTGGGCATCATGCCGGCCGCAGGGGGCACTCAGCGCCTGGCGCGATTGGTGGGAGTGGGTAGAGCCACCGAGATGATTCTGACCAGTAGGCGCGTCAAAGCCCAAGAGGCCCTGACCATGGGACTGGTGACGGACGTCGTCGAACCCGAAGAACTCATGTCAAAGGCCAAGGAAACCGCGCAGACGATCCTCTCCAAGGGACCGTTGGCCACTCAGCTGGCCAAGACCGTGGTGCGCCACGGATTCGACGCCGATCACAGCACGGGAATCCTCTTGGAACGCCTGGCGCAGTCGGTGCTGTACAGCAGCGCCGAGAAGGTCGAGGGAACCAACGCGTTCCTGGAAAAGCGCACGCCCGACTACCGAGCTGCCCAGCGAAAGGACGATGAAGCGTGAGCGACAACAGCAATCCCCTGGAGGGCGCCAAGCACGTCACCGTGATCGGTGCCGGTGCCATGGGCTCCCAGATCGCCATGGTGTCCGCGCTGGCCGGATACACCACCGCCCTCGTGGACATCGCCGAGGAGTACGTGGAGCGCGCCAAATCTCAACTTGAATCCCGCATGAATCGCGATGTCGAAAAGGGCCGCCGTTCTCAGGAGGACGTGGCAGCCGCGTTCGATCGGCTCACATTCACCACCGACCGCGATGGGAGCGCCGCCCAGACGGACTTCGTCATCGAGGCGGCAGTGGAGGATCTGGGTATCAAACGTGAACTGTTCACGGAGCTGGACCAGATCTGCCCACCGCACGCGATCCTGGCCACGAACTCGTCCAATATCGTGTCCTCCCGCGTGGCCGATGCGACCGAACGCCCGGACAAGGTCTGCAATTTTCACTTCTTCAACCCTGCCCTGGTCATGGAGTGCGTGGAAGTGGTTCCCAATGAGCACACCTCCGCTGAGACGGTCGAAACGGCGGTGGCCTTGGCCAAGTCTTTCGGCAAGAAGCCCGTGAAGCTCAAGCAGGAGACCCCCGGTTTCGTGGCCAACCGTCTGCTGGGTGCGCTCCGCACCGAGGCGCTCAAGCTTTACGAAGAGGGCATTGCCGACTTCGAGGACATCGATGTCGCCGCGAAGACCGCGCTGCGCCATCCCATGGGCCCGTTTGAATTGATGGACCTGGTGGGTGTGGACGTCGTTTACTTGATCCGTATGGCCGAGTACGAGCAAACCGGAAATCCGGAGAGCCTCCCGCGGCCCGCCATCAAGGAGCTCTATGAGGCCGGCCGCTTCGGACGAAAGTCCGGGCAGGGCTGGTACAGCTACGACTGAGCGTTCTGCTCACCGGTGTGGCGGGCCTCGGCGAACATCGTGCGCGCGATCTGGATCACTGATCGCAATGCAGGGTTGCGGTCCGAGGCCCGCCACACCAATCTGACTTCCAGCGGGCGCTGCTCCTCAGCGAGCGGCAGGAACACCACGCCGTCAGATGACACGTTGTCGCGCACGGAATCCAGACTCACTGCACACCCGATTTCCGCGCCCACCAGCACGACCAGGGTCCAGGAATCCGGGGCGGTCTGCACCACACGTGGCACGAATCCCGCGCTCATTGCCAATGAGTTCAAACGGTTCGAGAGCGCCGATACCGCTCCGCCCGGCAGGGTGACCCACGATTCCTCGGACAGGCTGGCCATACTCACGCGCGGCTGATGAGCCAACCGGTGATTCTTGGGCAGCACCACCATGACCTCCTCTAGCGCGAGAATGCAGGAGTTGAGTTCGGCGGGGATGAAATCCCAGCGCCCGATGACCAAATCGAGCGAATCATCCAGAAGCCGTTCCAGGCCCAGGTGCGAGAACTGCGAACTGTGCAGATCTAGCATGAGGCCGGGTCGTTTGGCCTTCACCTGCCGAGCAAGCTCACCGACCTTGTGATTGATAGACGCCCCAGCAAAGCCCAAGCGCACGCGCCCGGTCTCGCCGCTGACAGCGTCTCTCACGGCCTGCCTAGCTTCTTCAGAAGTTGCCACCAGCCTCGTGGCCGGTTCGACCAGTGCTTTTCCCGCGGGGGTGAGTGCCACGTGACGAGTACTGCGCTCGAAGAGTTCCGCACCCAAGCTTTTCTCGACCTGTTTGATGAGTCGGCTCAGAGGGGGCTGGGCGACCCGCAATCGGGTAGCCGCTCGTCCGAAATGTAGCTCTTCGGCAACCGCGAGGAACGCCTTGGCCTGGTGCACTTCCATCAATTGCCGCCTTTATTGCGTTTCGAGCATCACCGGGGGACGCAATTTATATTAGACAGAGCCTAATAGCGGTGGTTATGTGGTTCAAAACACATTCGATTCCACCCTTAGAGGTCACCTTCATGACGCTGCCAACCACCGAGGCTCCCCGGGGCCCTCTCAGCGGAGTAGTCATTGCTGATTTCACCCGCATTCTCGCGGGACCGTACTGCACCATGCTCCTGGCCGATATGGGCGCCACAGTCATCAAGGTCGAAGGTCCCGGTGGCGACGATTCCCGCCAGTGGATCCCGCCGCACCGTGACGGTGTCAGCACCTACTTCCTGTCCGTGAACCGGAACAAACACTCGGTGGTGCTGGATCTCAAGGACCCGGCAGACCTGGAGACCGCTCATCAGATCGTGGATTCCGCGGACGTTTTCGTTGAGAACTTCAAACCGGGCGGTCTGGAACGCTTCGGGCTCGACGCCGCTTCAGTCGCGGAGCGCTGGCCGCACGTGATCCACGCGAGCATCACAGGGTTCGGGACCGAGGGCGGTCGCACCATGCCGGGCTACGATCTGCTGGTGCAGGGCATGTCAGGATTCATGTCTGTCACCGGTAACCCGGACGGGCCGCCTCAACGTGCAGGCGTAGCCATGTTCGATGTGATCACTGGTTTGCACACCGCCATCGGAATCCTGGGCGCATTACATGAACGTGCACAGTCCGGCCAGGGCCAGCACCTGCAGCTGGACCTTCTGTCCTCCGCCTTGTCCGGGTTGGTCAACCAGACCACCGGCTATGCGGCCTGCGGCAACGTGCCCCAGCGCTTGGGCAACGATCACCCGAGCCTCTATCCCTACGGGCCCTTCCCCACCAGTGATAAAGACCTGATCATCACCGTGGGCAACGACAACCAGTTCGCGCGACTGGTGGACACCTTGGGTGTGGCACACCTGGCCGATGACGAACGCTTTGCCACGATGAAGGGCCGTAACAACCATCGCGACATTCTCCGGCCCATGTTGGTAGAAGCTCTCTCCACCGGAACCGCCGACGAATGGTTCACCAAGTTGCAGGCCCAAGGGATTCCGTGCGCGCCCATCCTCAATATCGATGAGGGCGTGCAATACGCGGAGCGCCTGGGCCTGAACCCCGTGGTTGAGACCGGCGCTGGCGAGAATGCTGTTCCCACCATCAAGAACCCCATGTCCTTCAGCCGCACGCCCGTCGGTTACGACAAAGCGCCACCAGCTCTGGGGGCAGATCAAGCAACCGTGCTCGCATGGCTAGAGGAGCGCCGTCGTCATGACTGAGACCAACCAACCGCAAGGCACCAAGTTCTCGCGTGAGATCGACTTGCGTTGGTCCGATCAAGACGCAAACGGCCACGTCAACAATGCTCGTGCGATCACGCTGGTGGAGGAAGCGCGGGTGCGTGCTGCCCTGCATTGGACGGGCACCATGCCCAACGGTGCGCGACCTCGTGTGGTGCGCTCGCTCAACGTGGACTTCTTTCGGCCCATCAATTACGGACCTGAGCTGTGGGCGCACGTGTGGATTTCCAGGATCGGCTCCACGTCCTACACCGTGCACCACGAACTCCACCAGAACGACAAACCGTGCGTCGTGGCGGAAACCGCGATCGTCCAGCTCAACCCCGAAACCCAGAAGCCCGAACCCCTGGACGATCAGATGCGCCAGGCTCTCTCGAGCGCGCTCATCACCGAATAACCCTGACCTTCAAGACCGCCACGAAGCGGTCATCACCGCCCAATCACTTGCTACTGAAAGGCCCACCATGACCGCGATCATCGACCATCCTGACTTCTTCCTCCTCGACCAGGACCTCTCCCCCGAGGACATTGAGCTGCGGGACAAAGTCCGAGCCTTCGGCCAGAAGGAAATCCTGCCGACCATCAATGAGTACTGGGAGCGGGCGGAACACCCCGAGCCGGTGTTCGCCAAGCTGCCAGAGTTGGGAATCATCGGCTCGTTCATCCCCGGTTACGGGTGCCCCGGTTTCTCACGTCAGACTGCGGGCATTGTGGCTCGCGAGTTCGGCCGTATCGACGGCTCGTTCAACACGTTCCTGGGCGTGCACTCCAATCTGTGCATGGGCAGCATCTACATGCTCGGTAACGAGGAACAGCGAAACCGCTGGCTCCCGGTCATGGCCAAGCTCGAGAAGACGGGCGCCTTTGCCCTGACCGAACCGGATCACGGTTCTGACTCCGTCTCCCTGGAAACCTCCGCCCGCAAGGAAGGCAACCAGTGGGTCATCAATGGCCACAAGCGATGGATCGGAAACGGCCATGCCGCCAACGTGATCGTGCTCTACGCCCGCGATGAAGCCGATGGCCAGGTCAAGGCCTTCGTAGTCGAGAAGCAGGACAACGGCGAGTACCCCGAGGGTTACCGACCCGAGGTGATCCAGGGCAAGATCGCCAAGCGCGCCATCAACCAGGCGGACATCGTGATCGAGAACCTCAAAATCCCCGATGAGAACCGCCTGCCCAACTGCAACAGCTTCAAGGACGTCAACCTGGTCCTGAAGGCCACCCGCGGAGGCGCGTCCTGGGAGGCCCTGGGCCATGGCATGGCTGCTTTCGAGATCGCAGCTCGATACGCCCTGGACCGCGAGCAGTTCGGTGCCCCCATTGGCAGCTTCCAGCTCGTGCAGGAAAAACTCGCCACCATGCTCGCGGATCTGACCGCCATGCAGCTCATGTGCACCCGCATGGCTCACCTGGCGGAGAACGACCAGCTCACCGATGCCATGGCATCCATGGTCAAGATGTTTACCTCCCGCAAGGCCCTGGACATGTGCCGTACTGCCCGCGACATGCTCGCAGGCAACGGCATCCTCCTGGAGAACCACATCGGCCGCCACCTCACGGACATGGAAGTCGTCTCCACCTACGAGGGCACCGACTCCATGCAGGCACTCATTGTGGGCCGCGAAGTCACCGGTATTTCTGCGTTCACCCGCAAGCGCAAGTAATCGGTAGACACGACCATTGGAACCCCGGCACCCATTCTGAACTGGTCCCCAGTAGTTGGACTGGTCTAGCGGTTAGAGCCTATACGGCAAGGGCCTGTTCCCGGT
>NZ_BAAAQA010000002.1:260718-274840 GCF_039531425.1 Kocuria atrinae | reverse complement strand
ACACGGCTGGGCAGGCCGAAACCACCCATGACACACCCGAGCCATACACACATTTTGGCCTTTAACCCCACCGCAGACGATCCCGGCCCGAACACGAAACTGCCCCGTCATCAGACGGGGCAGGTTTCGATCTTCTCAACTTATGTGGAGCTAAGGGGACTCGAACCCCTGACCCCCTGCATGCCATGCAGGTGCGCTACCAGCTGCGCCATAGCCCCGTGCTTTACCTCGAAGACTTTACCACAGTCCGTACACCCAACCGTTGCCGGTTGTTCGTCCGTTTTCCGCGGTGTTCCCCGTGGGCAACGCATTTATCCTAGACAGTCATTTAGCCGCCGTGCAAATCGAGTTTGCATACGTGTGGCCGCCCGGAAACCGTGCCGTTATTCGGCGTGGGAGGTTCCTTGAGCGGCGTCGGCGTCAGGTGCGGAAACCCGCTCGGGAAGGTTCAGCGAGATCTTGGGGCTGTCCCCCCAGAGCCGCTCGAGAGCGTAGAAAGCGCGGTCCTCGTCGTGGAGCACGTGGATCACGATGTCACCGAAATCCAGGAGCACCCAGCGGCCTTCTCCCCGGCCTTCGCGGCGCAGCGGCTTGACCTTGTGCTCCACGATGAGCTTGTCCTCAATGGCATCGACCACGGCCGAGACCTGTCGCTCGTTCGGGGCAGAGGCGACCATGAACGCGTCGGAAATGGCCAGGGAATCGCTGACGTCGAACGCCACGATGTTCTCGGCCTTCTTCTCATCCGCGGCCAGGGCCGCAGTGCGAATGATCTCGACAGATTCGGGAAATGCAGTCACAGAGGGGTGAGTCCTTTCAGAGACTAAAGATTTAGAGCACAAAGATAATGAGCACCGCGATGAGTGCGGCAATGACCAGGAATAGCAACACGAGCAGCGGAACCAGAGCTCCGGATCGCTGCTTGTAGTCCTTGGGGTCCAGCAGGTTCAAACCTTCAGAGTCCACGGCGCGAACCGGTGTGCCGGGCGCACTGACGGTCTCCGCGGGCACCGGTTCGGGTGCCCCGGGAGTGGCTGTGGACGGCGCCTCGACGTCAGACTCGCGCTGGGCCTCGGTCTTGGGTTCGGCTGCGGTTGTACGGACGGTCCCACGGTTCTGAGAGGACGACGCCGTTCGTGCGGGTTCGTGCCGTTCCTCAGGTCGGTTCGCGGTCCATTCCTCGGAGGGCTCGTCGGTGACGGCGGCAGTTTTGTCGTGGGCCCGGGTAGGAGCAGCCGGAACCAGATTGATCGACACGGTGTGCGGTCCGGAGGTCGCAGCGAGCGGCGAGCTCGGGAACTGACCCGGGTCCACCGTCAAGGGGTTTGCGGCCAGGGATGATCCCGTGGGCGAAGACTGCGGGAACGAGACCGTAATGGTGTCCTGTTCGGCAGACCGAGAGGTTTCCCCGTCGGCACCGACTGCAGACTCGGATTCAGCGGCTCGCAGGGCCGCCTCAGCGTCCTTCCGATCCTGTTCGTTGGCCGCCCCGGCGCGCAGAGCAAGTTCCGCGAACCGTTGCTGCTTCATGAGCAGGTCCTGGTCCACTTCACCCGCGTTGGCCTGCTCCGCTTCCTGAATCTCCTGGGCGTGAGCGGCCATTTCACGTTGCAACCTGGCCAGTCGACGGGGCCCCAGAGGCTTGACGGGGCCCGAGTCTACGGGGCCGTCCAACTCGATCATGGGCGCAGGACCGGGAACTTGAGGAACCTCGGACGTCCACGGCGCGACCGTGGAATCCTCCTGGTTGTTGCTGGACTCGGAGTGCTCCGCCCCGGACGAGACTGGCTCCTGCGGATCCCCGGAAGTCTCGGGATTGTTCTTCTCGGAACGAGGCTCACTCACGACATGCTCCTGCTGGTTTCCTGATGTCCGTTCGGGGCGTCGCGTTCGACCGCCAGCGAGGTGGTCGAAGTGTGCTTCTCCTGGACATAGAGACCGTACTTGTTGATGTACTGCACCACACCGTCCGGCACCAGGTACCACACGGGGCTACCCTCTTCGACTCGAGCGCGGCAATCGGTGGACGAGATAGCCATGGCCGGGACGTTCAACAGGGACACGCTGGATGACCCCACGGGCGCCGTGAGTTCGTGCCCGGGCCGGGTGACACCCACGAAATGTGCCAGGCCCCAGAGTTCGTCCGTGCCCTTCCAGGTGAGGATCTCCCCCATGACATCCGCACCGGTGATGAAGAACAACTCCGCATCCGGGCGCAGCCGCGACAGATCGCGCAGCGTATCGATGGTGTAGGTAGGGCCCTCGCGGTCGATGTCCACGCGGGACACCGTGAAACGCGGGTTGGACGCCGTAGCCACCACCGTCATCAGATAGCGGTGCTCGGCGTCAGAGACTTGCTTGCCGGCCTTCTGCCACGGCTGGCCGGTGGGCACGAAGACCACTTCGTCCAGGTCGAAGACCGAGGCAACCTCGGACGCCGCCACGAGGTGGCCGTGGTGAATGGGGTCGAACGTGCCACCCATCACGCCCAGCCGGGTTTTACCCGGCTGGCGCGGTGGGATGTGCAGTTCGGTACCTTCAGCCACGGCTGAAGAGTCGATCGGATTCACGCAGTCAGAACTACCGACGACTCAGTGATGACGCGGCGAATCGAGGTCGTTGAGCATGGCGCGCTCGTTGGCGGGCAGTTCCGCCGGATCCTCGTATTCGCCGATCTCCGGGCTCTTGCCGCGCGAAGAGAAGGAAACCGTAGCGATCAACATGAGGATGAACAGGATGAACGCGATCACGCCGAACATCTCCGTGGGGATGGGCAGTTCGTTCACCACGTGGTGTCCGCCTTCTTCGGCGGACAGAGCGGCGTTGTTCAACAGGTGCAACATGTCTGTGCGGTTTCCCTTCTGCTACCGGGCGGTTCCGGTCTCAACAGTGCGATCCGCCCGGAGGCGGTTGATTACATGGTACTTGTCAGGAGCGCACGTGGCCGTCACCTTGGACGACCCACTTGGTGGTGGTCAGCTCTTCCAGGCCCATGGGGCCGCGGGCGTGCATCTTCTGAGTGGAAATTCCCACCTCCGCGCCCAGTCCAAACTCGCCACCATCGGTGAACCGCGTGGAAGCGTTGACCATGACGGCCGCGGAGTCGTTCTCCGCGGTGAAGCGCTCCGCGTTGGCCAGGTTATTGGTCACGATGGACTCGGTGTGACCGGTGGAGTACTTCACGATGTGGTCGAGAGCCTCATCCAGGGAGTCCACAACCTTCACGGCCATTTCCATGCCCAGGTACTCGGTTTCCCAGTCCTCCTCAGTGGCCTGCAGGTGGTCCGAACCCGGGGGCAGCAGCTCTGCCGCGCGCTCATCCACGTGCAGCTTCACGCCGGCCTTGTCCAGCGCGGCAAGTACCTGCTTGCCCGCTTCAGACTTGGAGTGCAGCAGCAGGGTCTCCGCGGAGTTACACGCCGAAGTGCGGTGCGTCTTGGAGTTCACCGCAATCTTCTCGGCCATCTGCGGATCTGCCGACTCGTCGATGAACACGTGTACGTTGCCCTCACCGGTCTCAATGACGGGCACGGTGGCGTTCTTGACCACGGCCTGGATCAGTCCGCGACCACCGCGCGGGACCAACACGTCCACCTTGCCACGAGCGCCCATGAGGGCGTTGGCTCCGTCACGGCCGTAGTCGTCCACGGTCTGGACGCTGTCCACGGGCAGCTTGGCGTCCGCGAGAGCGTCACGCAGGATACCCACCAGTGCACGGTTGGATTCCAGGGCGGCGGAACCACCGCGCAGCATGGCGGCGTTACCGGACTTGACAGCGATGCCCGCGATGTCCACGGTCACGTTCGGGCGAGCCTCGTAAATGACACCCACCACGCCCATGGGCACACGCATTTGGCGCATGCGCAGCCCGTTGGCCAGGGTCTGTCCGCGCACGATGGTGCCCACGGGGTCCGGCAGTGCAGCCAACTCGCGCAGTGCTTCGGCCAATCCCTTGATGCGGGCAGGGTCGAGCTTGAGTCGGTCCAACAGCGCCGGCGAGATGTCGTTCTGGCGCCCGCGCTCCAAATCCTTACCGTTCGCCTCGAGGATGACGTCCGATCGCTCTTCGATGCGCTGCGCCATGAGCAGCAGCGCGCGGTCCTTCCAGGCCCGGGGGGCTCGCGCGAGTCCTCGAGCAGCCTGGCGTGCGTCGTCGGCCATGAGGCCGACGCCCACAACGGGGTCCTCGCCAAACGTTTCCTGTGCGGTCAGTACTGAAGTGTCTTTCTCGGCCAAGAGTCCTCCTGGATGTTGGTCGGTGCGGCGCCCTTGAGAGGCGCCCTAGTCAGCGTACTTCTCGTAAATTCTTGCCCGGGTTACTTTGCGGGGCTCTGCTTGAGCTTGGTCTTGGCGGAACGCGGACGCAGCGTCACCAGGTTGTCCACGTGGATCAGCTCGCGCGCGTAGTCCTCGCCGAACTCGTCCCCGAGCTGGTCGGTGCGTTTGCCCAGCATCTCCGGGACCTCGTCCGAACCGTAATTGATCAGACCGTGGGCAACCTCGTTGCCCTCCTGGTCGACTATGGAGACGGGATCACCGGCGGTGAACTTTCCGCTCACCTCGTGGACGCCCGCGGCCAGCAGGGAACGGCGACCACGAATGGCCTTTACCGCACCCTCGTCGAGTGTCAGCGTGCCCTTGATGTCGGCCAGGTGAGCCAACCAGAGCAAACGCACGTTGCGGCGACCGCCGGTGGTGGAGAACCATGTTCCAACGTCCTCGCCGGCCAGCGCCTCGTTGATGTTGCCCGCGGAGGTCACCAAAGCGGGGATGCCCGACGCCGCCGCGATGCGTGCCGCCTGCACCTTGGTCACCATGCCGCCGGAGCCCACGCCCACGCGGCCCACGGAGCCGATCTCCACGCCTTCGAGATCCGCGATCGGATCATCGATGCGTGCGATGCGTTCGCCGCCGTCCTTGGGGGGCTTGGTGTACAGGGCGTCCACATCGGAAAGCAACAACAGGGCGTCCGCCTTGATCAGGTGCGCGATGAGAGCTGCAATGCGGTCGTTGTCACCGAACTTGATCTCGTGCGTGGCCACGGCGTCGTTCTCGTTGACGATGGGCAGAATGTCCAGATCCAGCAAACGCTCGATCTGACGGTGCGCGTTCTTGTACTGCGAATGACGCATGAGGTCCTCGGCAGTGACCAGAACCTGGCCCACGGTGATGCCATAGCGGGCGAAGTAGTCGGTGTAGCGCGAGATCAACAGGCCCTGGCCCACGGAGGCCGCGGCCTGCTTGGTGGACAGGTCCTTGGGGCGCTTGGCCAGGCCCAGCGGCAACAAGCCCGCGGTGATTGCACCCGAGGACACGAAGATCACGTCCGTGCCACGAGCCTTCGCGCCGCCGAGGGCGTCCACGATGCTGCGGAGCGCGTTCTCGTCAATGGAGTTCTCGACTGAGGTCAGCGAAGACGATCCCACCTTGACTACCACGCGTCGTGCCTGGGGCAGCTGGGCGCGCTCGGTGATGGGAGACCGGCGGTTCTTACCGCGGTTCTCCGTGCTCAGCTGCATAGCCGACTTGGCCGCATCCTGTTCGACAGCTGCGACGTCAATCTTTTCGGTGGTCGTTTTTTCACTCATGCTCGGGGAGATCCTTTCGACGCTGATCAGTTTGGCGGCTGCGTGCCTGGTCCACTGACTCGGTCCAGACACCTGCCTTGCGTTCGGCCTCGAGCTCGGCACGAGCCTCAGCCTTGGCGTCCATGCGGTCGTAGAACTGTTCGCGCTTTTCACGACGCGTAGGACGGTTCGTCTCGCCCAACCGCAAGTCCGTACCGCGCGGGCCGCCCAACAGCTCCGCGCCTCCCACCATGGTGGGTTCCCAGTCGAAGACCACGCCATTGTCTTCGGGGCCAATCAACACCGCGTCACCGGGCCGGGCACCGGTTCGGAACAGTTCGTCCTCGATACCCAGCTTGGCGAAGCGGTCCGCGAGATAACCCACGGCTTCGTCATTGTTGAAGTCTGTCTGCTGCACCCAACGTTCAGGCTTTTCGCCACGCACGTGCCATAACGGCTCTCCCCCGCGATCTTCACGGGAGATCGTGAAGCCCTTGCGTTGCTCACCACGGCGCTTGCGCACCGGTTCCGGACGAACGACGTGAGCCTGTGCTTCGGCTTCATCGGGTTCATTCTCCACGCGCGACTCCGCAACCAGCTCCGCCATGGCGAAGCCTAGCTGCCGCAGTCCCTCGTGGGACGCCGTGGAAACCTCGAACACCCGGTAACCGCGCTCCTCGAGATCCGGACGGATGAAATCCGCCAGCTCCCGAGCCTCCGGAACATCGATCTTGTTGAGCACCACCATGCGTGGGCGCTCCGTCAGCGGAACGGTATCCGGAGCGTCATCCTGAATGTCCTGGGTGTAGTGGGCCAGCTCGGCCTCCAACGCATTCAGGTCGGTGAGCGGGTCGCGCCCCGGCTCCAGCGTGGCGCAGTCGATCACGTGCACGAGGGCCGCGCAGCGCTCAACGTGGCGCAAAAATTCCAGGCCCAAGCCCTTGCCCTGAGAGGCTCCGGGAATCAGACCGGGAACGTCCGCCACGGTGAACCGCGTGTCGCCGGCCTGCACCACACCCAGGTTGGGAACCAGAGTGGTGAAAGGGTAATCCGCGATCTTGGGCCGAGCGGCACTCATGGCGGCGATCAAACTGGATTTACCCGCGGACGGGAAGCCCACCAGAGCGATGTCCGCAATGGATTTCAGCTCCAGTTCGACCTCTTGCTCCGCACCGGGCGTACCCAGCAGTGCGAATCCGGGAGCCTTACGCTTCTGAGACGACAGGGCCGCATTTCCCAGACCGCCCTGGCCGCCACTGGCGATCACGTACTCGGTGCCCTCACCCAAGAGGTCCGCCAGCACGTTGCCCTTGCGATCTTTCACAACCGTTCCATCGGGAACGGACAGGATCAAATCTTGGCCCTTGAATCCGTGGCGAAGGTCACCCTTGCCCGGCTCGCCGTTGGGCGCCTTCTGATGCGGTGAATGGTGGAATCCCAGCAGCGTGGTGGACTGGCCGTCCACGCGAAGAATCACGGAACCGCCGTCTCCACCGTTGCCGCCGTCAGGACCACCGAGCGGCTTGAACTTCTCGCGGCGAATGGACACGCAACCGTGACCGCCATTGCCGCCAGTAGCGTGCACGATGACTCGATCGACAAAACTGGCCACGGGGCTCCTTAAAGTCCTCGGCGCCTATGCTGCCGGAAAAGCGCAGCAAACACCTCTAGTTGTAAAGACTAAAGGGTGAGCGCGTATCGCGCCCACCCTTTAGTGGTCGCCATCCACGGGAAGCCTGTGGAAAGCGGGTGGACCCTTGGGTCCGAAAGATAATTACTCGGCGGTCTGAATGTTGACCACGCGACGACCGCGGCGGGTGCCGAACTCGACTGCGCCTGCGGACAGGGCGAACAGGGTGTCGTCCTTGCCGCGGCCAACGTTCAGGCCCGGGTGGAAGTGGGTGCCGCGCTGGCGAACCAGAATCTCACCGGCGCTGACGGTCTGACCGCCGAAACGCTTCACGCCCAGGTACTGAGCGTTCGAGTCACGACCGTTGCGAGTGGAGCTCGCGCCCTTCTTATGTGCCATGGTGTGTGCCTACCTTCGTGTGAAAAATTGACGGGACGGGGTGACTCAGGCGTCGATGCCGGTGACCTTGACGGTCGTCAGCTCGGCGCGGAAGCCCTGACGCTTCTTGTACCCGGTCTTGTTCTTGTACTTCATGATCGAGATCTTGGGACCGCGGAGGTCCTCGACGATCTCGGCAGTGACCTTGACGTTAGACAGGGTCTTGGCATCGGAGGTGACCTTGTCCCCATCGACCAGCAGCAGTGCAGGAAGCTGAATGGTGCTGCCTGCCTCGCCGGCGACGCGGTCAAGGGTCACGAGGTCTCCAACGGAAACCTTCTCCTGGCGGCCGCCTGCGCGGACAATCGCGTACACCACTTGGGAACTCACTTCTCTCGACATCTATGGACTACGTGTAAGGACGGGAACACACCTGGAGGACCACGAATGTCGAGACATCACGTCGCGGCGGTCAGAACTGACCGCGCCTCGCGTGGCTTTCGCATCGAACAGGAGGTGAACCCGAATGTGCCGCCTGACGCGGTGGATTTAACTGTCCACACACACGTTGGTACCCGGCACCGAAAATCTAGACTACCCGATGCGTGGAAGCTACGGCAAACGGGCGTGCCCCGGCGCGTCGAACCGGCTCCGCGAAGAACCGCAATTCCAGTTCACACGCGCGCATGAACGCGTCCCGCATCCGTTTCCGAGTGGCCGGGTCCGCGGTCTTGGCGACTCGATCCACGATATCGCGTGCGCGTTCGGTGGCCAGCTGGAAATCCGGAGAGTCATAGGTTGCCAGCCAGTCTCCGTACGGGTGCGGATCCAGGCCCGCCGTACGAGCCTTCTCCGTGAGCGCACTTCCCACGGCGGCGTAGAGCCAGTAACACGGGAGCACAGCGGCGGCGCCCACCGCATAGGGCTCACTCCCCGTGGCGGCCAACAGGAAATCCGTGTAGGTCCGGGTCACTTCAGAAGGCGGCAGTGGCTGGGTCCCTCCCAGCCGAGAGCGGTGGAGAGCGGATTCCACGGTGACGACTTCCGCCGCTCCCCCGGCGAAGAATTCCCGATCCGTCTCACACGGTGCCGCGGCTGCCAGAGCGGCCAGCGCGCGGGAATACACATCCAAGTACTGCATGTCCTGGTCCATGTACCACTCGAACGTTTCGGAGGGCAGCGACCCGTCCGCCAGTTGGGCGATGAACTCCAAGTCGTCGATCTGACCCCGCACACCGGCGCAGCCGCGCCACAGGGAATCGGTGAAACGTTCGGTGGACTCGCTCTCGCCCAGCAGGTGCTGCACGTGGTGGAAATGATGCACCGGCCCGTTGCCGTGCCCCACGTTAAGGCTGTCCGCGTGCTCAAGGGCTCCCCGCAGCCAGGAGCGTGCCGCACGCACTGCCCCGGCCCAGTCCCCCGTGCGAGCCACGAGCGTCGCGATGGCGGAGGACAGCGAACATCCGGTGCCGTGGGTGTTGGAGGTTTCCACCCGCGGGTCATCCAGGGTGATCACGGGTTCCACACGTCCCGGCTCGAGCAAGGCGTCCGGCGTCCGGGACCCCACCAGGTGGCCGCCCTTCACCAGTACGCGAGCACCGAAGCGGTCGGCCACGAGTCTGCCCTGCTCGAGTGCTTCCTCCCACGTGTTGGCCGTTGGGGCATCGGCCAACACTGCTAGTTCAGGTAGGTTAGGCGTGATCAGGTCAGCCAGTGGCAACAGGGAGAGCAGCGCTGTTTCGGCTTCCGCCCGCAAGAGTCGACCTCCGGCCGTGGCCACCATCACCGGGTCCACCACGGTCACGGGTGGTTTCACGTCCGCGAGCCAATCCCGCACGGTCTCGATCACATCCACGGATCCGAGCATGCCCACCTTGACGGAGTCCAGGACCACGTCCGAGCTCACGGCCTCGAGCTGTGCCCGAAGGATCTCAACGGGAGGGGTGTGGATGTCGGTCACCCCGGTGGTGTTCTGCGCGACCACTGCGGTGATCACGTTCATCCCGTAGCCGCCCATGGCCGCTATGGACTTCAGGTCAGCGGCTTGTCCGGCGCCACCCGTGGGATCAGTTCCCGCAATCGAGAGCACACGGGGAACGGTCAAAGAATCAGAATGCGCAGTAGTCACGACATTCCCTTCGCTAGTACGAGCTAGATCAGGTTCAACGGGTGTTATCTCAGCCGCTCGTGCGGCACCCCGTGTCAGTGATACAGATCATGCCACAGGGGCGCGGAGAACTCATCTCCGCGCCCCTGTGGCATGTCATATGTCGGCCATGGCGACCTGTGTCAGCCCTTGGTACCGCCGGTCATTTTCATGTCCTCGGCCTTCACGCCCACGCCCACCATGGTGGGTTGCGAGGAGGCCTTGGGCGCTTGCTGCTTGGATGCATCGGCGGTGAATCGCTTCACGGCGTCCGTGGAACTGACCGGCTCGTGCTTCTGCACACTCGCCGTTCCGGGTGCCGCCGCGGGTGCGGAAGCACGGCGAGAACGACGCCGCGTGGCCGGTTTGGTCTCGGTCGAAGCAGCCGGTGCGGCCGCCGAACGTGCCGACGTCTGCTTCGGGGCCGAAGTTTCCGTGGACCGGGCGGGCGAAGACTCCGAGGTCTCAACAGCTGCCGGAGTGGCCTCCCCACCCCTCTGCTGCGATTCGTCCGTGGCGGGGCTTTGGGCACGGCGGGAACGGCTCCGGCGGTTGCCGCGCGATCGCTGCTCCTGGGATGAGTCCTGCGCGGGCTCCTCGGTGAAGGCAGCCGTCAACGAATCCAACGTGAGCGATTGCTGACCGCTCTCCGGCTGTTCCTCGGGGGAACCGCTGCCGTGCGGCAGTTCGATGACCTCGCCGTGAATGGTCAAGCTGGAGGACTGGCTTTCGCCCTTATTCTCCGAATCACGGTCATGATTCTGGCCGGCGGAGTCCGCAGAATCATTCGACGACGAATCGTGACCCTGGCCGTCCTGACCCGACTGACCGCGGCCACGACTACGCTTGCCGCGACGCTTCTTGCGACGGCGATCGCCGTCCTGGTCGCCGTGATCATGGCCGTCCTGGGAACCCGACTGATTAGAACCGGCATGGTCCTTGCCCTGATCCTTCGACTGGTCCTTGGAACCGGAGTGGTCGGCGGACTGGCCGCCATCCTGGTGGCCCGAGGCGTCGTCGTCGTGCTGGGAAGCGGCAGCGATACTGGCCAGCGCGTTACGTGCCGCCTCCGCGCGGGCCTTCGACTCCTGGTCGTTGCCCTCGTGGCCGTTGCTCTGGTCCGAACCGTTGCCACCGTTGCCGGTGTTCTTGGACTTGTCCTGCTGGTTGCCCTGGTGACCACCTTGGTTCTGCTGCTTGTGCTTGGAGCGCTTGCGCTCGTTGCGATTGTTGCGGTGGTCCGAACCTGAATCTCCCGCACGACCCTTGAGCGGGTGATCGTGAACGATTGCGCCGCGACCCGCGCACGCCTCGCAGGGCTCCGAGAAGACCTCGAGCAGGCCGGTGCCCATGCGCTTGCGCGTCATCTGCACGAGGCCCAGGGAGGTCACCTCCGCCACCTGGTGCTTGGTGCGATCTCGACCCAGGCACTCGACCAGGCGGCGCAACACCAGTTCACGGTTGGATTCGAGCACCATATCGATGAAGTCGACCACGATGATGCCACCGATGTCGCGCAGCCGCAGTTGACGGACGATCTCCTCGGCGGCTTCCAAATTGTTCTTGGTGACCGTCTCCTCCAGGTTGCCACCGGAGCCGGTGAACTTGCCGGTGTTGACGTCCACCACGGTCATGGCCTCGGTGCGGTCAATCACGAGCGAGCCGCCGGAAGGCAAGTACACCTTGCGGTCCAGCGCCTTCTGGATCTGCTCCTCCACGCGGTAGGACTCGAACAGATCGGTGTCCTCGGTCCACTGCTGCAGACGATCCAGCAAATCGGGGGCCACGTAGGTCACGTAGGCCTCGATGTTGTCCCAGGCCTGCTCGCCCTGCACAACCATGGCCGTGAAGTCCTCGTTGAAGACGTCACGCACGGTCTTGATGGTCAGGTCCGGCTCGGCATAGAGCATCTCGGGAGCGAGGGTCTTGGTGGACCCGGCCTTCTCCTGAATCTGCTCCCACTGCGAACGCAGCCGGTTGATGTCGTTGGTCAGCTCTTCTTCGGACGCACCTTCCGCTGCGGTGCGCACAATCACGCCCGCACCTTCGGGCAGCCTGTCCTTCAGGATCTTCTTGAGGCGCTGCCGCTCCACGTCCGGGAGCTTGCGGGAAATACCGGTCATCGAACCGCCCGGCACGTACACGAGGTAACGGCCCGGCAGTGAGACCTGACTGGTCAGACGGGCACCCTTGTGGCCCACGGGGTCCTTGGTGACCTGCACCAGAACGGGGTCGCCGGACTTGAGGGCGTTCTCGATCTTGCGGGGCTTATTGCCCAGCTCGGCGGCGTCCCAGTCGACCTCGCCCGCGTACAGTACGGCGTTGCGACCGCGGCCGATGTCCACGAACGCGGCTTCCATGGACGGCAGCACGTTCTGCACCTTGCCCACGTACACGTTGCCGATCAGCGAATCCTGTTGGGTGTGCGATACGAAGTGCTCGGCCAGCACGCCGTCCTCGAGGACACCGATCTGGATCCGGTTCTCCTTCTGGCGCACCAGCATCTTGCGCTCGACCGATTCTCGGCGGGCCAGGAACTCGGCCTCGGTGATCACATGGCGGCGACGGCCGGACTGGCGGGATTCACGACGCCGCTGCTTCTTGGCTTCCAGCCGCGTGGAGCCTTTCAACCCGGTTACCTCGCCGGCACCGCTCTCGGAGACGCGCGGTGCTCGAACCCGGGTGACGGTTCCGTCAGCCTCGTCCACGAGTTCCATGTCCACGTCACCACGGCGACGGCGGCGACGCCGCCGGCTCGTCACGTTGCCCGAGGAATCGTCCTCGTCTGAATCATCATCGTCCTGCTGGCGGGACTGGCGGCGCTGAGCCTCTCGTTCCTTGGCCGCCTCACGCTGACGTGCAGCGGCTGCCTCGGCGGCCGCGCGGATCTCGTCCGGGTCAGGGGCATGGAACATCAGTCCGGCACCCAGGTCGAAAGAAGTTCCGGATTCGGAGGTCTCGGATTCTTCCTTGGTCTGCTCGGTGCTTTCCTGGCCGCTGCTTTCCTGCTCCGTAGCGTCTTGGGCCGACTTCTCGTCTCCGGCGGCCTCGGCACCTTGCACGGTGGTCGAGGACTGGGCATCGGATGTATCGGACTCAGTGGTCTGCGCTTCCGCAGACTGATCCGGTGCCTGGGTGTTCTCGGGCTCTGCGGCATCCTCATCGACATCGGTGCCTGCCGGCTGCGGGGGCATTTCGGGCTCTTCGTCCACCTGGGTGTCGACCTGGGGTTCGGTGGGCGTTTGCTCAAGAACGGGCTGTTCCGAGGTGTTCTCTGCTTCGGAAGTTTCGGCGGGATTCTGCGTTTGCGCGCCGGATTCCAGTTCCTGGGTCGTCTGTTCCGCGTTGTCCTGTTCGGATTCCATGTGAGGTTGCACTCCTGCTCGGAACACCGTCCGCACCCGGGTCCGAGGTGATCTCGGTCGGTCGAACCGGGTGGGGAAACCACGCGGCCGCCGGAAGTCATTGTGGTACCTACCGAGTGCGCTGACTGACTAGAGCGCTGCTGGCAGGCCGACGGATGTCCGAGTCGCATAATCCTTGAGGATCGCGAACTTTCTCCGGACGGACGCGCTCGATCTGTTGAGAGCCGCGGGTCCATCCGCTCTTTATCGGAGGTCCTGTCGGACCGGTTCCCGTGTACGGCTGGGGACCGACCGTTGCCAAGTATCTCACAGTACGCTCATGCACCCCAGGATTGACTTGTGCGGCAGACCACATCGGCGCAGCTGCCGCGTCGATTAGCATCGGCCTGTGAGCTCAACAAACACCATGGACCGTCCACACAGCACATCTCCGGACCGGGGCTGGGGAATCCTCGCTCTGATCCTGTCGATCATCGGTTTCGGCGCGTCCGCGACCCTGGTGATGGAACGCTTGGCCATTTACGCGGATGCCGGCCACCGCACCAGCTGTGACATCAACGCCTGGCTCTCGTGCGGCACCGTGATGCGCACCCCGCAGGCGGAGCTCTTCGGCTTTCCCAACCCCTTCATCGGCATCGTGGCCTATGCCGTGGTCGTAGCCATTGCGCTGGCGGTCTTGGCCGGTGCCCGATTCGCCAACTGGTATTGGTGGCTCGTGTGGGTGGGAATCCTGGCCGGGTCCGTGTTCACACTGTGGCTGTGGTGGCAGACCACGTTCGAGATCAACACGCTGTGCTTGTACTGCATGATCGTGTGGTGTGCGCAGACCATTCTGCTGGTTCACACCACCGCCCGTAACGCCCGCGCCGGGATGTTCGGAGCGCGCATGATCAGCGCCGGTCATTCCAGCGCGTGGGCCTGGCTGATCTCCATCGGCATCCTGGTGATCGCCTTTGGCATCATCGCCATCCGCTTCGCCACGGTGATCTTCGTGTAGCAATCACGAGCGAGTGACAACGACGGCGGGGTGAGACTG